>DAOVYP010000128.1 GCA_030635565.1 Spirochaeta sp.
CCCTTTTTTCAAGGTAATCATCGTCCGGGTGGTTTTCTCCCCGGTCCTTTTGCGGATTTCTACATTGCCCTCAAGGATGACATACATGTGTCTGCCCGGGTCGCCTTCCCGAAAGATAATCTCGTGATTGCCGAGGGACTGAACATTACGGCTGTATGAGCTTTTATCAATCTTCACGGAATCAGTTTAACGTATAGGGCCTCTAACTCAAAGAGCTGAGGATTCGGGAATATCTATGAGCTTTTTTTGATAAACCGCTGCACTAATACTGGAGTGACGAGGAGGTCGGCTAAATACGCCGCGGTCATTCCGGCGGCGGCAATAAGACCCATGTATCGAATGCTGTTAATCCGTGAGATGAAAAAGACCAGAAAAGTGACACATAGAATCACCGTCGTCTCGGTTATGGCGGTACCAACCGAATGATAGGCCCGCTGCAAGCTCACCGGAAAATTACCGGTATCAATGAGATCGTCTTTCAGGAACGACATGAAATGAATGGTGTCATCCACCGCCAGTCCCAGAATGATGGGAGCTGCGGTCATGGTAACGAATTCAAGGGGAATCCCCGCAAGACCCAGGATTCCACCGGCAATCAGAACAGGGAAGACGTTGGGGATCATCGCGATAAGCCCCCACTTGAAGCTCCGGAAAACCAGGATCATGAGACATGAGATGGTGAGAAGTGCCGTGGTGATGGACCGGATCAGTCCCCGGGTGATGTATTGATTCATCCGGGCCACCTGGTAGGTACTGCCGCTGAACATCAGGCCGACATCAGAGGGAAAGACATCCACAACGGTGTCTTCCACCTTTTCGATGAGAAGCTCGATCTTCTTCGAAGAGAAATCGGTGATTTCAATGAATACGCGGGCGTTTTCATATCTATCGTCAAGCCAGTTACGCCGCTCCTCAGGAAGCAGGCCCTCCATCAGTCGAATGAGAGCCTCCATGGACACAGGATTCTCGGGTAATCCGGCGAATGAAGCCGCTCTCCGGTGCATGAGTGAATTAATCTCCCGAAGGATACCGGTAACGGATCGCACTCTGCGGACGCCGGCAATTGTTGACACCCGATTCTCCAGTTCATCCAGGAGATAGATCGAATCGGCGCTGTTAAAACCTTCATCGGGCAGTGTGATGACGAGGTTCATATATTCTCCGACGGCGATTTCCGATTCACCCACCCGGAGTTGATCGGACATGTGGGGAAGACGCGTCCCCATCATCTTCACCGCGTCGAAGTCCACTTCCAGCCGGAATACCCCGACGATGGCGGCAGAAGCCGCCAGAAGGAAAAACAGCAAGACTAATCCGGCACGGGCAGTCAGGAATTTCGTGACTCCGCTGAACAGAGGTATCAGAAGGGCCCGACGGGACCTGCCCTTCACCGGAACCCGGTCCCGTCCCACAGCGAGTATGGCGGGAAAGATGAGGACACTCATGACGAAGGCGGTAAGGATGCTGACCGAAGAAGTGAGACCGACCCAACGGATGGGACGGATGGATACCAGAAGGAAGGACAGAAGAGCCGCAACCGTCGTGATAACGGTGAAGAAGATGGGACGGATGGTCCGGGTCAACGCGGTTACAACCGATTCCCGCCGTTTACCCGTCAGATCGAGGCTCAGTAGAAAGAACCGATGGATGTGAACGCTATATCCGATGGACACTCCCATGGTCAGGAGTATGGGTACCGCCATGAATGCGCTGTCCACTGTCACTCCCATCCATCCCTGAACTCCCAGGACGACAACCATGGAGCAAATGAATACCGCCAGGGTCCCCACGACCCCTTGAAAACTCCGAAGGATTATTACCGAGAGAAACAGAGCCGCGACAGCTCCGAAAACAAGCACCCGGGTCAGGTCGGCCAGCATTTCCACCTGTTTACGGTAGGCGAAGACAGGAACACCGGCGGGTGTGAGACGAATTCCTCCGGAATCAATGCCCTGCAGGGCTTCCCAGGCCGCCTGACCGGTATCAAAGACATCTTCTGCGGCTTTTTCACTCAACGGCAGAATTATCCAGGCCTCTTTGTAGTCCGCGGAGAAGTAGGTCCCATTTATCAGGGGGCTGGCGGATGCGGCGTCCCGGAGAGACTCCATTTCTTCGGGGGTGGAGATAAGGATGTTACCGTCAAATAACGCTGTACGACCGCCGGTGAGAGAACCGGGAAGACTCGCCGGGGACAGGACTTCACCGGATCCGGGAAACGCCTCTTTCAGGATTTCACCAAGCTCATTGATCAGTTCCAGGCTGTCGCGGGAAAAGACGTCGTCTGATTCCACAAGAACACCGATGAATTCGTTTCCGGGGAACAACGCTTCATAATCCTTCTGCAGGGTGAGAATCGGATCGTCCTCCAGAAAGTAATCCTGGATATCCACGGTGATGTTCAGCCGAAATAATCCTGGGAGACAAACAGCGGAGACCGCCAGTACAAAAACGATGACGTAGAAGCGGTATTTGACGATGCGTTGTGCCGCTCGGGTGATGTAATTCAAAGCGGAGATCAGGCTCCTTCTACCTTATGATATTCCGCGATGGTCTGCTCCATCCAGGAGGCGACTGTTTCGGCCATGTCATCGAGTTCTTTCCTGGGAAACAGTACGCCATCGATGGGTTTTGGTGGATCGACCGGTTCACCGATCACCTGGGTCATCTTTACCCAGGCCGGTCCCATCTCCTTTCCCCTGAAACTTCTCCTTTTAATAATGTAAACGAAAGGAATGACGGGAGCCTGGTGTATGTAGGACTGATAAAAGGCCCCGGGACGGAAGCGATGGATGGTTTGACTCAGGAACACCAGTTCACCTTCAGGCAGGAACATCACATGATGACCCTTTTCCAGCGCCTGACCGATAGGCGCGGTGACCATTTTAAAACCCACCGGGCCGGCGGGAATGGGAAGGGCCCGGAATATCCTGAGAATGGTTCTCACAACAGGAACCTCAAAATTCCGTTGAACCACGGTGATGTAAAGCCTTCGGGGAAAGATGCGATAACTGGTGAACACCGTATCGAAGTAATGGCAATGGTTCGATACGACGATACAACCCCGCTCCCGAAGGATTCTCATGTTCTTTCGTCCCTTCAATCGAAGTCCGAGGAACAGTCCCGAAACCAACGAGATGATTCCTGCTATGAGATATGCGGGAAGGGTCAGAAGATTGAACCAGAAATCGAAATAGATGAATTTATAAGGTTTGGTGAAATCGATCTTTTTTGTATCGTGCTTCACCTCAAAGATCATCTCTTCAGGGATCTCAGGCCGATCTTTCATCTTCCTCACCTGGAGCCCGGATACCGGGTACAAGAGCTTTCCCCGGGGAATCCTTCGAGGAAACGATATCCCCGTAGAATTCCTCCATCTGATCGATGCAGCGGTCAAACCGGAATCTCTCAGCAATAAAGAGTGTATCTTTCCGCAATTCGTCCAGAAGATCCCGGTTTTCATACCAGTAATCAATCTTATCCGCCAAATCGTCGGCGTTATCCTTTTCGAAGATGAACCGATCATCATGGGCGAACATGGGAGCCGCACTGTCGGGGGAATCGCCAATCATACAGGGTAAGCCGCAACCGATGGCTTCCAGGCAGGACAAGCTCTCCAGCTCCACCACCGATGCATGCAGATACATGTCTGCGGTACTCAGCCAGGTGAGTTTGTCTTCGTGTGAGACATATTCGATGTAGGGTTTCACCGGAAGGACCGCACCGAGCCGGATGAGTTCCGCGCTCATCTCACCCCGACCGCAAAGCACTAACTGGATATCATCCTTGTATTTCGATCTCTTCACCCCTTCGATAAGCAACTGCTGACGTTTCTCGAGGGCATGACGGCCAACATTCATCAAGACAAAGCGATCTCCGAACCAATCGGGGCGCGGTTTTTCCTGGGGAACGTAATCCCGGGGGATTCCGTTGGAGATGACTCTGAAATGCGCCTGACTCCCGTGGTCCATCAGCATCTTCGCTGCGAAAGCCGACGGACAGTGGATGGCATCCACCTGATTGTAAAGGGAGAAATTGAAAAGAGCGAAGAGGATCTTCTCCATCAGGGGCGATTCCTTACCCATGGCGGAGATGATGTTCTGGGGCTGGACATGGCATGCCCCGATAACGGGAATGCCCATCCGTGAGGCAACTTTCACGGCTTTACGCGGCATCATGAATGGAAATACAATCTGAACGAGATCGGCGCCCTTGAAGGCCTCCCGATACACGTCTTTGCGACCCCGACCGAAAAGGAACTGCATATTCTCCACAGATTCCTTCACTCCGGGCGGGGCAAACCCGGGAACTTGGTAGAAACCGTCTTCTTCGTGATGTCCTGTTGTCACAACGACGATGTCATGTCCTCGGGTTTTCAGCTCTTCCACCAGCCGCATCGTCGTAATAGTACCACCATTGGCCTTGCCGTATGTGTCGACGACAAAAACGATTCTCATGGTTTACCACCTTCTGCGATGTAATTCGGCAGGGTTTGAAAACCCCTGCGAACGAGGCCCGTCCGGAAAATCCTGAAGCGGACCGATATGTATAATAAGTAGTAAAACATCATTCCACAAGATCATCAGGATACGTTCGCCTGAATGGTTTATAATGCCCTCATGTCCGACTCACTGGAAATTATTCATAGAGTAGCAGGTGCATTGAAACTCGATCCTCGCCTGGCGGAAGCCGCCTCGAAGTTACTGGACGAGGGGGCCACGATTCCGTTCATCGCCCGTTACCGTAAAGAGGCAACCGGGAGTATGGATGAAGTCGCCCTCATCGCCCTCCGTGATACCCTTGGGGCACAACGGGAACTCGAAGCGCGCCGAGAGGTCATTATTAAATCCCTTTCTGAACGTGACCTCCTGACGGCCGAGCTGGAACAAGCCGTCCATGGCGCCGTCACGAAGACCGCCCTGGAGGACATCTACCTCCCCCACAGACCCAGACGCCGGACCCGGGCCATGGCGGCGAAGGAAGCCGGACTGGAACCGCTGGCGAATCAGTTATTACAAAATCAGAACGGACGGCCGGATATGGCTAAATATGATAACCCGGAAGAGGCGATGGCCGGAGCCCGGGACATCCTGGCCGAACGGTTCAGCGAAGATGTGCGGTTTCGATCGGCATTACGGGCCATGACCGCCGATCGGGGGCTGTTCACGGCCAAAGTGGTGGCGAAAAAGGCCGGAGACGATGAAGCGGCGGTATATCGGGATTACTTCGACTATGCCGAAAAGATATCCCGGGTACCTTCCCATCGGATCCTGGCGGTACTCAGAGGCGGCCGGGAAGGTTTCCTGAGGGTGAAGGCCAGGCTTGAAGAAGAGCGGGCCGTCGAGTGGCTGGAACGGCGAATCATCAAGGGCCGGGGAGCCTCCGCCGAACAGGTGAAACTGGCGGTGAAAGACGGTTGGAACCGGCTCATGGCACCGAGCCTGGAAAATGATATTCTGGGTGAACTCAAAGAGAAAGCCGATGTCGAAGCAATCCGTGTATTCGCAGGGAACCTGGAGAAAATGCTCCTCTCCCCTCCCCTGGGAACCAAAGCGCTTATCGCCGTGGATCCCGGATTCCGAACCGGCGGTAAGGTTGTCGCCCTCGATTCCATGGGGATCCTGCTGGACCACGGGGTGATCCATCCCGAAGGCTCCGAGGGCGCACGCCGGGCCGCAGCCGATATGCTCAAGGGGCTGGCCGAAAGGTATCATGCCGAAATATTTGCCGTGGGAAATGGCACAGCAGGCCGTGAAACCGAGGAATTTATCGGCAAGGCAGTTCCCGGGAAGACTGTGATTTCAGTGGATGAACGGGGCGCCTCGGTGTATTCCGCCTCAGAGGAAGCAAGGCGGGAGTTCGGAAATCTGGACATCACCGTCCGGGGCGCCGTATCCATTGGTCGGCGCCTCCAGGATCCCCTGGCTGAACTGGTAAAGATAGACCCATCCGCCATCGGCGTGGGACAGTATCAGCACGATGTGGACGCCAGGGCCCTCTCCCGGTCCCTGGACGATACCGTCAAGTCCGCGGTGAATGCCGTCGGTGTTGAATTGAACAGCGCCAGTGCCGCCCTGCTCTCCCGGGTTTCAGGACTGGGACCGGGACTTGCTCAGGGTATCGTAGAATACCGGGAGAAAAACGGCCCTTATTCAAGCCGGTCCCAACTGCTGAATGTGCCCCGGCTGGGGGCGAAGGCCTATGAACAGGCCGCCGGTTTCCTGCGTATCAGGGGTGCCGACAATCCCCTGGATACCAGCGCCGTCCATCCCGAACGCTACAGCCTGGTGAAAAGAATGGCCGCCGATCTGGGTGCCGCCGTCGGTGACCTGCTGGATTCAGGCGATCTCAGGAAGCAAATCCGCCTGGAACATTACGTTACGGATTCCGGCGATGTTGCCGGTGTCGGGCTGCCGACTCTCCGGGACATCATGGCCGAACTGGCCAAACCCGGGCGGGATCCACGGGGAAGCTTCGAGATATTTCATTTCGATGAACGCATCCGGGGCATCAACGACGTCGAGAAAGGGATGATACTCCCGGGCATCGTCACCAATGTGACGGCTTTCGGCGCGTTTGTGGATGTCGGCGTGCATCAGGATGGGCTTGTGCATATTTCTCAGCTTGCGGACAAGTTTGTGGATGACCCGTCGGATGTTGTGCAGGTTGGGCAGAAGGTGAATGTTGAGGTGCTTGAGGTTGATGTAC
>DAOVYP010000418.1 GCA_030635565.1 Spirochaeta sp.
CATCAGTATGAAATTATGCCCAAACCTATGATCTGGGATAAACCCTGGAATCCCAGCTGGCCGGAATGGCCTCAAATATTACGCAGTTCCTCAAGTCACAAGGAAGGCTGTGAGAGGGACTGGAACGTAGAGACTTTATCTTTCGAGAGTAAAGGCGGCAATGTAGTAAAGGGTAATTTCCGGCGTATCGAATGGCAGCCTGGTGGAAAAGGTAACAGACCGTCCATTAAAGCGGTTGAAGGCGGTGATTTTTCCCTCAATGTCGATCTTGTTCTACTGGCGATGGGTTTTGTCCATGTCGAGCATGGGCGGGCTGTAACCGATCCGGAAGTGGAGTTTGATGGACGGGGTAATATCAAAGCCGACAGTTATCACACCAGCGTAGAAGGAATATTCACTGCCGGGGATGCCAATACGGGTGCATCTCTGGTGGTGAGAGCACTTAATCACGGACGTCTGGCCGCGGAATCGGTTCATGACTGGCTGATGGGGCCTTAATGAATCAATCGGCTCCTGAAAAGGGGTCTGGATGAATGATTGTTTATCCATTACTGTTAAACATTCATGTTTCCTGCTGTTCCGGGCAGACGGTGTTTTGCTGTCTTTGCTTTACTCTCTGCTTTTATTTTCCCGGTTCTCAGCGGGGAAGAATTGTATTTCGAAAAAAGAGACTTCTCCGCCCTGACGGTTCCATCGGTAACGAGTATTACTGAGGACGACAGAGGATATATCTGGGTCGGTACACCCGGGGGGCTGGTTCGATACGACGGGCGGAAACCCGTACTGATAAATCGGAAAAGTCACCCTGAACTGCCTTCAGATCAGATTCTTTCGGTTGAATATGTCAAAGGCACCGATAAACTTATGATAGGCACCGTGGCCGGTCTGGTCCGATTCAGTCTGGTGGACGGTAAAATCGATCAAATCGATATCAGGCATACCTACAAGAACCACACCAGTATCGAAGTCGTCGACATGACTTCCGCCGGGAAGGGAAAGATCTTTGCGGTGACGAAGAACGGTATCTACCGTCTGGTGAGCGGGGATATCATGGAAGAAGTTCCTGTGGACCCTGCAATTGAAGATGATTTCATTGAAATATTCGACGTCACTGCCGGTGGTGACGGAACGATCTGGGCGGCGGCTTCCGACGGACTGAAGCGATGGGACGAGGAAGATGGGTGTTTCCGGCATGAGCTGTTTATATCGGAAGCCCGGAGCATCGCCGTTATTGGAAATGATGTATGGCTGGGCAATGCAGGCAATAGAATATTCCGGTTCAATCCCGATACCGGCCATGTTGAGCATTTCTCAACTCCCGGGGAAACCTCAGCCATCATGGAGGGTCCCGACGGCCTCATCTGGACCGGCTCTGCGGGTGAAGGCCTGATATTTATAAATCCGGATACCGGAGATACGCGGTTCTGCAATATCGATCCTGAACACCCATACAGACTCCCGAGTGCCAGGATCGAGACACTGTTTTTCGGCAGCAGCGGACATATCTGGATTGGAACTGTTGATTCCGGTTTGCTGTCTGTAGACATCAGAAAGAACAATCATCTTGCTTATATCCAAAGATCAGGCTCCAATGGCCTTTCAGCCGGATCGATTCAAGTGATTTTTGAAGACAGCCTCGGGTATATATGGATCGGCTCCGACATCGGGGGTGTAGCCCGGCTCGATCCTCTGTACGGTGGGATTCGTCAATATGTCCATGATTCCGAAGATTTTTTATCAATCAGCGGTGATCATATCGGTGATATTATAGAAGACAGTACCGGCAGGATATGGATAGGTACCGATCAGGGACCGGTGCTCTACCTTCCCGAAGTAGATGGTTTCGAGCCGGCCGGTGTCATGATGAGTGGATGGCCTGATTTTCGGGGGAGGCATGTTCTGGCCCTTGAAGCAGGCCTCGACGGCAGTATATGGATGTCATTCAAGAACGGTGAAATGTACCGGCTGGATCCCCGGGAACGGGACTATTCGATTTTCCGATTCACTCCATCTTCGGTGCCTACGATACTCATGGTGGATCCTCAAGGTACACTCTGGGCCGGATCACGTCAAAATCTGCGTATATTCAACAGTGAAGGAATCCTGGTAAAAACCTGGCTCCCTGTAGGATCTGAAAACGGGGGATTTCATGAAGGAGGAGTCACTGCCATATTCTCGGATTCACAAAGACGGGTCTGGCTTGGCAGTCCCGCTGGTATCTCCTTTTACAAAGGTTATAACGACGGATTTGAACCCTTGCAGGTTCCTGCTGATCGGATAATCAATGTTTCAGGTATAACAGAAGACGCTGAGGGCAATCTTTGGATATCCGATGGGCGGCAGATTCTCATTTATAATCCTGATAACGGATTTATCACAACCATGGGAGATGATGTCGGTCTGACACCATCCGGGTTGATAACCGGCCTTACAAGTGACAGGAACAGAGTTATTTACATTGGTGCCAATGGAGAGATCTGGAAATTTGATATGTATGTCGATTCTCCTTTAATTGATCGACCGCGGGTGTACTTGACGGAATTGAAAGTCATGAACAAAACAAGAGCGAATGGTTATGGACTGGATGGTTGGGAAGTTGAGAGCCTCAAGTCGGATGAAAAGATGTTCAGCATCAGTTTCGGGGCAGTCGATTTCCGATATCAGGGAGAAATCATATATCAGTACAGACTTGAGGGTGTTAATGACGAATGGGTGGATAATGGTGAGACTAATTCAGTCACTTATGCAAACCTGTCTCCCGGCAAGTATGAGTTCTCCGTCAGGGCTCTTAACGAGTTGGGTCAGAATAGTGATAACAAAGCGGTTTTCAGTTTCATTGTAGAACGATCATTTTGGAGGAAGCCCCTCGCCGTCA
>DAOVYP010000065.1 GCA_030635565.1 Spirochaeta sp.
CATGGCCTACCTGATGCAGTGCTTCCACAGTAAAGAACGGGGAGGCAGTCCTTCACCGTACCGGATGCTCAAAGCGGCCTGCGTCGGCGGCGCGGACTTGCTGGGCCGCTCCGATCTGGGATCCCTGGAACCCGGCAAGGCCGCCGATCTCTTCATGATTGACGCCGAGCGGCTGGAGTTGGCCGGTGCCGTTCATGATCCCGCCAATCTTCTGCCCCGGGCCGCCGTCACCGGCCCGGTTGCCCTGACGATGATTAACGGCAAAGTGGTCTGGGAGGACGGTGTGCTGACAGGTGTCGATGAACGGGCGCTTTTCGAAGCCGCAGAAGGGGCCTGTGACGAATCAATACGGAATCGGGTGAGGCATTTTCGGAGAAATTCCTGAGACGGCAGGTTTATAATGACCACCTGGTGGCGGGGGAGGGAACCTTCTTTAATATTGCAATTTCCGGCCTCGACCTGATGGACAGGGGTTGTTATTCAGCGAGGTTATCTTCGAGGAATTCCGCATCGGCAAGATCTCTATATCTGGCAGACGCTTTTTTATTCCGGAGTAGATCCTGCCTGGAGATGATGGATAGTTCCATTCCTTCCACCATCACAGTCTCCCTTCTTGGGTAGCACTCCTCAAATTGAATTCCGGACGCCTGGTTAATGATATCTATTTGAATTGGTGAACGGCCCATTCGAAATACATTGCCTGATTCCTGAAACACACTGTTTTCAACG
Organism: Spirochaeta sp.; assembly: GCA_030635565.1. GTDB lineage: Bacteria > Spirochaetota > Spirochaetia > DSM-2461 > DSM-2461 > UBA2779. The sequence goes on from DAOVYP010000065.1 coordinate 730, forward strand.
GTCGGCGCTCCGAATTCCGATAGCGCCCCTTGTAATTTATTAACGTTCTCTTCATCGATGGCGAACAGGAATTCGATATCCTTAGTCGCCCGGGGATTCCCGTAGATTCCGACGGCCCAGCCTCCTACGAGCAAATATTGCACATTATGACTGTTTAAACACCGTATGAATTCTTTGAAGTCGTCCGGTAGTTGCCTCTTCTCCATAGAAACACTCCCGCAGGTAAGTGATGGTTTCCAGTCGTTCTTTTATGGGTGCTTTTGACCAGTAATCGCGTTCGTTCCGGTCCATTTCTTCCGCTTTTCCGACGACTATTCGTGTTCTGTCCATTCTTTCATTCATTTATTGAGCCTTACCCTCGATGTGATTTTTCAATCGCGTAACCATACTTCAATAGTACCATTTTCTCAGTAACATGAAACTACGGATACAAGAAAACTTTGTGGCTTGGCTGTATCAATGAATATCGGGACAAGGAAACCCTCAGGCGGTCCTGTCGACCTCGGGGATCTGGATCAGCTTTGAAACACTGGTTGAGAATACGGCTATACTGGCTACCATGAATTCAAACCCAACGATTACCGTCGCCGTCACCGGCGCCTCAGGGCTGCTGGGGCGCCCTCTTCTCGCCCTGCTCGCAGATTCCCGCTATCGGGTAAGGGGCGCCGCCTGGAGCCGGGCCGGCGGCGGTCTCGACCGAATCGACATCACCGATCCGGCCGCCGTGGATGCCTGGCTGGATGAGGTAAAGCCGGATGTCCTGGTCCACCTGGCTGCCGAGCGGCGGCCGGACGTTTATGCCGAGGACCCTGAAACCGCGGACCGGCTGAATATCGATGCCACCGAAGCTCTGGCAACAAGCTGTGCGGCGCGAGAGGTCAACCTGATTTTCCTGTCCACCAACTATGTGTTCGACGGGACTTCGTCCCCGTACCTGCCGGACGACGCAACAAACCCGTTGAACGACTACGGCTGGGGGAAACTCGCCGGGGAACACGCTGTCACCGGCGCATCCGGCAGGCACAGGGTTCTGCGTGTGCCCATGTTCCACGGGCCTTCGGAAAGCCTTGAGGAATCCTCGGTTACTGTGCTGGCCAGGGCCTTTCTTGACTCCGACGGGCCTGTGCCCCTGGATGTTCGGCAGACCCGCTACCCGGCTTATGCGCCGGATCTGGCCGTGGTCATTGTCGGACTTCTGCCCGGCCTGGCCGGAGGTTCACTGCCAGGTCCCATACTCCACTTCAGTCCCGATGAACCCTTCACCAAGAGGGATATGGGGGAAATCATAGCGCCTCTGGTGGGGGCGGAATCGGCGAGGGCTGTGGCCGATGAAAGGCCGCCCAGCGGGGCGGCGAGGCCGGAGAAGGTTAAACTGGCCTGCCCGAACCTTGAGGCCATGGGCCTGATGAAGATTACGCCGTTCCGGGAAGCGATCCGGATGAGCCTGGAATCGATTCGGGAGGCCGGGGGACTATAGCTCCGATTCAGGCAATTGTATACCGGAATTACAAATAAGGAAGCCGATATTTCCGATACCTGGCGTACGACGGTTTTCACGGCCGAAGGCGCATCGAGACTGGATAATCCGGGTTCATATTTCCAGGTGGAATTCCACGAGGTTATATCTGGAACTGTGAGCTTATGGCCGGGTCGGCATATACTCATATCATGACATCAACCACTATCAGCGCCGTCATGATCGGTAAGGTAACTGACCTCGGAAACAATCGCAGCGCCATTCGGAAGTCCCCGGTAGACGGTCCTGTTGCCATCGATTCATTCGGCCCGGTGGGGGACGAGCACTCCGACCCGAACCACGGCGGTGTTGAAAAGGCTGTGCTTCACTACGCTTTCGACCACTACGAGTCTTTCGGCAGGGAGTTCCCCAAGGCCGTCGAACATCTGAAGAAACCCGGGGCTTTCGGGGAGAATCTGAGCAGCTCAGGGATTACCGAAGATAATATCCGTATCGGAGATATCTACCGCATCGGCGGAACTCTGCTCCAGGTGGCCCAGCCCCGGCAGCCCTGCTGGAAATTGGGCTGGCTTGCACAGGCGTCGCGAATTCCCCACCGCATGCAGGATACCGGCTGGACAGGCTGGTATTACCGTGTCCTCCGGGAGGGAACCATTGAAGCCGGAAACGAGATGATACTGGAAGAGCGAATCAACGAAAAATGGCCTGTGTCCCGCCTCGCAATCGGAATTTATGCAGCACCCCTGGATCGCGTTTTTCTCGAAGAGGTGCTGAAGATTGAGAAGCTGGGAAGTGAATGGAGGCGTGTGGCAGAGCGACGCCTGGAAACCGGTGTCATCGAACCCTGGACCGGCCGACTTGAACTGAAGGGATAACTGCCGGGTGGCGGGGCGCAAGAGGTCAATTGGATGATTCATCCTTTTTATCAATGGGACAGACCAGTCTGTGAATGTACCGTGATCCGAGTGCCGGGAAGATGCCGGCGGTGATGAAAAGCGGGAGAAATCCTGTTGCTGAAACCAGAGCACCGGCTATCAGGGGAAGCAAGGCAACTGTTATGTTCGAGGTACCGACAATGCCGGTGTAGATCGCCCGGGATTCATCGGTTGAAATTTCAACCAGGACAGCCTCGGCGGTGACTTTCTGCGCGCTGATGACGGTTCCAGAAAAGAAGAACACGATCAGGTAGGCCGGGACCGGAAGATAGGAGCCGAACAGGAATGCCAGTATCGGAAGCACGGCACTGATTCCTGAGAGTATGTAGAGTATTCCCTTGAAGCCGTAAGTGCGGGTCAGGCGCTTCCAGATGAAACTCGAAATGATGACTCCGCTGATTTGTACAAGCAGCAGATTTCCGACGAGCTGTACATCCAGTGAATATCGAAATTTTGCGAATGCGATGTAGAACGGAAGGAGTACCGTACCAACACTCAACAGGTTCGACACGATGATGTAATTCTTCAGATTTGCATCGTTTTTTATCAGTCCGGGTATCGACGACAGGGTGGTAATGAACGATTGCGGTTTACCGGATTTTGGCGACACAGGCTCTTTCAGACGATAGAAACCACCGGATGCAAGGAGGAGAGCCCCGGCCGCGGAAAGGTACAGGATGAAATAATTCACGGGATATCCGAAATGCCCCAGTATGACGCGAACAATCACTGCCGATATGAGAATGCCCAGACTCGCTATGATCTGTTTATTCAGGAAGAGTGATCTTCTGATTTCAGGAGTGAAACTTTTTCCAATGATGTCCACATAAGCGACCCCCGCGAAAGCTCCGCTGGCGGTAAATAAGAGCAGTTCGGCAAAAATCAATGTCAACGATACGGCGAGTGAGAATTTCGATATGTTCATGATGGTGAAGGCAATCAACATAAGAGCCAGGATGCGAAAATTGATGCCCAGGATGAGGTACGGTTTTTTTACGGGACGGGAATGGAGAAATCCCGCAAAGAGGAGTTTGGAAATCAAAGGAATGCCGATCATGATTGTCGTCATGATTCCGATATGAAATTCATTTCCGCCGATCTGTATGATCATGGCCGGCAGGACTGTGTTTATCTCAATAAATGTCGCGGTGATTGATAAAAGTATGGCATGCCACAGGAACGCCATATAGTTCATATCTTTTTTCATTACGATTCCTCAGGATGATCTGCGGCGTTTAGCGGCGATTAGCCCTAATTATATAGTTTTTTTAAGATGTGTTGTCGGCGAAGGATGGACGATCAGGAATACAGGGCGGATGGACTAACCATCCACCCCGGTATGTCAGTCTTCATCCTGAACGGATTTGAGCTGTTCCTCGAGGGCGCTGAGATGATTTTTCATGTATGTAATCTCATTTTCGAGATAGCCCTTCTCGGTCTCTTTGGAATACGCGGCAGGAGGCATGAATCCTGGCTCTGCTTGAAAAGGCATATTACCTCCCCAGAAGCCCCGACCTTGTCCAAAACGTCCGCCGCCGAACCCGCCGCCACCAAAACCTCCGCCGAAACCGCGACCACCGCCGCCGCCATATCCTGAACTCATAACTCCCGGCTGTCCGTATCCGTTGCAGAATCCCATTCCTCGTCCCGACCTTGATCCCATTCCACGGGGGCCGGTTCTGTCTCCTCTAGGCATTGTAACCTCCTCAATCGATTACGATCTAAAACGAAAGCGAAACCGCGTTTAAAAGGAGGACTTCACAAACGCGGATTCTCTCCTATATAATCTATTGTAATGGGTATATGTGCAAAATACAAGAAGAGCAATCTCTTGTGGCTCCGGTGAAAGCGGGGAGTATCGCAAAGGATCTAATATCAAACGCATGATCAAAAAATTCTGTTATAGTCGATATATGGAACAACGGATATGAAAGAAGCGGTATGTCGGTGGTTCCCTGTCTGTCCGATGAATTACTATCATGCGCAGGGGGAATTGACCGACGAGCAGATTTTCCCGTATTGCAAAGGGGATTGGTTTGCGTGTGAGCGATATAAAATGGAAGAGAATGGGATTTCCCACCCCGATAATATGCTGCCTGATGGATCTATAGATGAAAGTTTATCTTGATTGTTACCCGTGTTTTCTGAAGCAGGCTATTCAAGCCGGTCGTTTGGTCACTGATGATGAAGAGACGATCAAGAAAATCATCGAGGCCGTTGCGTTAAAAATCCCGAATTTCCCGAAGGAGAGTACGCCTCCTGAAATCGGAGATGAAATACATCAGATTGTTCGTGACATCACGGGTTCGCCGGATCCATATCGGCGCGTAAAGGATGCAAATATTGAAGATGCGAATCAGCTCTATCCCGATTTGAAGAAATATGTCGAGACATCAGGAAATCGCCTCTATACGGCTGCCAAAGTCGCGATAGCAGGTAATATCATTGACTATGGGATAGGTCGGGATTTCGATATTTCAACCGAGGTTTTCACACTGGTTGACCGGGAACTGGATATCGATGATTTCGATGACTTCCAGAAAGCTCTTGCTCAAGCCAAATCTGTCCTGTACCTCGGGGATAACGCCGGAGAATCGGTTTTCGATCGGATCCTGATAGAGGAGATCGATACACCGGTAACCTTCGCCGTCAGGGACATTCCGGTTCTCAACGATGTCACCTATGAGGATGCGATCGCTTCGGGAATCGACAAGGTGGCTGAAATCATCTCCTCGGGTACGAGCGCTCCGGGAACCATTCTTCGGAAATGCCATGAAAGATTTCTGAAGTTGTTCCGGGATACCGATGTTGTCATCAGCAAGGGCCAGGGTAATTACGAAGCACTCTCGGGTATAAACCGGCCCATTTTCTTTCTCCTGAGGGCTAAGTGTCCGGTAATCTCAGCGGATTTGGGAGTGAATGACGGGGATATCCTCCTGAAAGGAATGAATATCCCCGAAATGGTCAATTATTCATGAGGATAGGGCCAGGCAACGATTCCCCCTTCCAGAACTTTAACATTTTCATAACCCTGTGAATTGAGGAAAATTGCCGCCTCGTACCCGCGGAGCGAGATTTTACAATAGGTGACGATTTCAGTTTTCTTATCCTGAGGTAGAAGGTCGAGGCTCGTGCGGAGTTTTCCGAGAGGGATCAGGGTTTCACCTATACCCAGCCGGAGAACTTTGTACTCGTCTTCGCCGCGAACATCCAGGAGGAACGGTTGTTCCCCTTGATCCATCTTTTCCTTCAATTCCACGCAGGAGATCCCGACCATGTAGTTCCGCCACTTATTTTCCAGGACATGAATGGCCGTGATGAAATTGTCTATAGCCGGAGAGAATGGAGGGGCATAGGGCAAATCGAGGTTGGTGAGGTGGGAAATGCACATCCTGCCATGCAGCGCCATAGCCGCGGTAGTCAGCCTTTTTGCCACATCACCTGTACCGACGGCCTGCAGACCCAGGAACTTCCCGGTCGTTTTTACCGCCAGCAATTTCATGATAACAGGTTTCGCGCCCATAAATCCCGGTTTATCCGGGGCGGCATGGGTCACTTTGATGATATTTTCATACCCTTCTCTCTGAGCCATTTTCTCTGAGAGCCCCGTACTTCCGGCAGTGAAATCGAAGACCTTGCAAATACCGGTGCCGATAAAACCTTCGTATTCCTCAATGTTTCCGTACACCATATTCTGAGCTGCTACCCGGCCCTGGAGGTTTGCCGCGTCGCCCATGGGCCAAAGCTGCTTCTCATGAGTAATCAGATTCGTTACTTCAACGCAGTCTCCGGCCGCATAAATATCCGGATCGTTGGTCTGCATGAAGCGATTGACCTGGATTCCTCCCTTGGTACCGATGACGATTCCACAATCCCCGGCCAGTTTCGTCCGGGGCTTGACGCCGATCGATACGACAGCCATATCACATTCGATGATTTTACCGCTTTGCAGCTCGACTGATACGATATGACCGTCCTTACCGTGGAATTTCTTGACACCATCCTGAGTGAGCACCTCGACGCCCTTGGATTTAATGTGATTTTCCACAAGTTTTGCCATTTCCCAATCGAGAAACGGCAGTACCTGGTCCAGCATTTCAACGACTGTATTCTGAACTCCAGCCAATTGGAGGGCCTCGCAGGTTTCGATTCCGATCAACCCCCCGCCGACGACTACTGCTTTTTTCTTCGAGCCGTCATTTTTAACCATTTCTTTCAGGGCTACGGCATCTTCGAGGCTGTGAAGCGTCTTGATCCCGTCGAGGTTGATTCCTTCTATGGGGGGCTTGATGGGCTCGGCGCCGGTTGTTACGGCCAATTTATCATAGGGGATTTCCTGAACCTCACCTGAAACCAGGTTTTTAATGCTGATTCGTTTGTTTTCTCTATCTATCGCGGTAGCTTCCGTCTCGACATAGGCTGTGATTCCCTTGACTTTTGAGAAGAATCCCGGATTCCGGGGTGCCCCGGTCGGTGTCGCGACAAGAAGAGTGGGGTTGTCGAAAACACCACCGACAAAGTAGGGATAGCCGCAAGACGCCATGCTGAGGTTCTTGCTTTTCTGTACGATAACGATTTCGGCATTCTGATCCAGACGTCGAATTTTGGAAGCTACTTTCGGACCGGCTGCGGATCCACCGATAATAACATAGCGTTGATTCATAAAACACCTCACTTATATGAGTATATTCTCAATACTCTTATTAAATACCGTTCTCCTGTATTCGTACACCCTATATTTATCTATATATAATTATTTTAGCGCCTCAATGGACCCGGCTGATTTCTTTCTCTTGTAATTGATAGAGCAGTTCCGGGTGTCTTTCTTCAGGAATTGAGTATATTCTCATGATATTAATGAGGTATTGAATGGCCAGACCGAAAACACATCGCCTGATTCACACTCCGCCATTGTATAAAGGATTCAAGCCGATCGGAGTCATGGGCAGGGATTTGGTGACACTTGAAATGAGTCTTGATGAATATGAAGCCATCAGACTCGCCGATTACGAGGGTTTGAGTCAGGAAGAGGCCGCTGTGGAGATGGAAATTTCCCGTTCCACCTTCGCCCGTTTGATCGAATCCGCACGCAGGAAGAGTTCTCAATTCCTTATTCAGGGGAAGCGGCTCGTCATCGGGGGTGGTCCTGTACATTTCAGGGAGAATCTTTTGCAGTGTCATGATTGCCACCGAATATTCCCCTTGAGCATGGGAGAAACCATAAATTCCTGCAGTTCCTGCGGGTCAACAAATTTAATTGATCTTGCCGGCGGTTACGGCCATGGCCGGTGCTGTCAAGAGAAATCATGACCGGTTTCGGCAACCTGGAATCCGACTGCAGTAAAGAGATATGGGAATCCGCGATAACCCGGGAACTGCCCGATGGACAAATCATCTGTCTTGAGGGAGATGATTGCGGATACCTTCCTCTGGTTCTGGCCGGCTCTCTCCCTGTATATAAAGCTGCAGATAACGGACGGGAAGTGACGTTGTATGCCATTCTGCCGGGGTCGAGTTGCGTGCTGAGTGCCGCAGGAATACTGAAAGGAACGGTGTTTCCCGCGAATGCCGTCGCGGAATCGGATACACGAATTCTTCTGGTACCGGGAGCTGTCGTTAAAAGGCTATACGGGAAATATCCGGGTTGGAGGGATTTCATCCTCTCCCTCTACACGGCGAGGGGTTCCAAGGATTTCGAGAATCGCGGATTCAGCAGTCAAAGCCGCG
>DAOVYP010000060.1 GCA_030635565.1 Spirochaeta sp.
CATCAGGTTTTCAGGCAGGGCGGTTTCGGATTGCAGGAAATGAACTCATCCCCGCTGATGTAACCGCAGTTGTCGGGAGGAATCGTCATATACCTCTGACAGAAGCAATGCTGGAATTCCCGAAGGGTGTCGTGGAGGAAATGCTGGAACTCGCTTCATGTTTATCCGAAGGGATGGATCATCTCCGGGTGGACCTTTACCTTATTGGTGAAAAAATATTCTTTGGAGAAATGACTCTTTACTATGGCTCCGGATTTATGTGCTTTGAACCGAAAGATTTCGATCTTGAGATGGGTTCCTGGTGGAAACAACCGTACTAAATAAGAAACTTCCCGTCCCGGATAATAGCTGTCTCCCGGCCGTCCCGGCTGATTCCCGTAACGGAGATGGTGGGAGAGCCGATCATGAAATCCCTGTGAACCAGGGAAGTATTGCAGCCCGCCGCTTCTTTCTTCTCATCGGTATCCAGATCTCCACCGTTGACCAGGCAGGATACGTACCCTGAGCCGAGGGCGATGTGACAGGATGCGTTCTCATCGAAAAGAATGGAATCGAATGTCAGACCGCTCATCGCGATTGGCGAGTCCTCTCCCACCAGAGCCACTTCTCCGAGTCTGCGGGCTCCGGAGCCGGTTTCCACATATCCGGTCAGGGCGTCACGGCCTTCTTCGGCGTCGAAATCCACCAGGATACCGTCCTTGAAGGTGAACTCAGCGCCTATAACGAGAGTGCCGCGCACTTCCACCGGACGGGTGATGCGGACGATACCGCTGCAGCGCATGCGGTCCGGGGTGGTGAATACTTCTTCCGTGGGGATGTTCGGTATGTTCAGCCGGCCGTCGGTTTCTTCGGGGCCGCCCATCCACTTCGAAGTATTCAGCAGGCCGATGGTAAGATCGGTTCCCTCGTCTGTGAATCGCAGGGCGTCCAGTTTCAAGCTGTTCAGCTTATCCGCCCGTTCAACGAGGGCTCCCGCCTTTTCCTTCCAGGCGAGTGACGGATTTTCCCGATCCAGAAGAAGAATAGGCCGGAGCATGCGCCAGAGGTCAGCAGTCGTCTTCCCTTTCCCTAGAACTCTTTCGGCCCAGAGGGGACCGGGAACTCCAGCCACACACCAGGGAATCTTGTGGCTCGTCACCGCATCCCGGAACCGGCGGACCTTCTGCTGTTGGAGTTTTTCGTGAAGCATCATGGCATTCTGATCAGCATCGGCAAGCAGGCCAACATCCTCAAAGGATTCCAGGGCCAGATATCCCCAACCTTCCTCCAGAACGGTATCCTGCCAGGCATCCAGCCATCCGGGAGAGGCCGCCAGAGCCTTTTCATCTCCGGCCTGGGCTGTGATACGGGATTTGAGAATATGAAGGTCGTGGAGCCGCATATCCACATATGCCGCGCCCCGGGCGTAGGCCACCTCGGCACATCGTCTGGCCAGAAGGGACCCTCCGATATGGTATCGGATTAACAGATTCTGACCTTTCCGGAGGTTGATTCCCGTATCGATGAGGAGTTCGGCATATCCGGTGTAGTCAATTTCTTCGAGGACCATTCTGAGAATATATCCTCGCAATCGCGGGTTGGCCAGACAAGCGGGAGTTATTAGTATGGGGCTCATGCTGTCTCTTGACACCTGTGCTCTTGATGTTGCCGGCGGCGCGGCCGAAATGAACAGGATGGCCGCCTCGGGGATTCCTTTCATATTCATCGTAGATGCCTGGGCGGAGCGCTGGGTTGTGAAAGAGTTCCCTGATGCCGTATCTGGGGGAATACTCTGGAACATGGAAGGTGCCGGAACTCTCGAGGAGACTCGCCCGGGTACTGAAACCTTCCGCTTCGATGCCCGGGTCGTTTCCCGGGATACTTACCGACGGGGGTTCGAAATCATCCGCAGAGCCCAGATAGCCGGTGAATCCTGGCTGGCGAATCTCACTTTTCCCTCTGTTCTCGATACTGATCTTTCGCTGGAGCGACTGGCCGGCTGTGCCCGGGCCCCCTTCAGACTCCTGGTAACTGGGTCTCTGACTGTGTTTTCTCCGGAGCGTTTCGTCAGTATCGGCGAAGAAGGACAAATTTCCTCCTTTCCGATGAAAGGGACCATCGATGCCTCTCTGCCTGACGCTGCTGAAAGAATCCTGGCCGATGAGAAGGAAAAAGCGGAACATGTCACCATCGTGGATCTTATCAGGAACGACCTCGGGATGGTGGCCCGAAGGATTTCGGTACCGCGGTTTCGATTCATCACGGAAGTGAAGGCCCGGGGCCGGCATCTGCTGCAGGTGAGCTCCGAGGTATCCGGTGAACTCGGAAATGAATGGCGAAATCGCGCTGGTACCATACTGAAACGGCTGCTGCCCGCCGGTTCGGTCACCGGGGCTCCTAAAAAGCGCACCGGCGAGATTATCCGGGAGGCAGAAGGGTACGAGAGGGGGTGGTATACCGGCGTTTTCGGTGTTTTTAACGGCCGAAGCCTGGATAGTGCGGTGATGATTCGTTTCGTCGAGAAATCAAATGACGGGAAGCTTGTCTATAAGAGCGGCGGAGGCATTACTATTTACAGTGACATGGAAGCCGAATATGCCGAGCTTGAAGCGAAAATCTATGCCCCTGTTGGTTGAAACCATCCGCGCCGATGACGGCCGGTTTGACGACCTGACACCTCATATCGAGAGGATGGCGCGGTCCCGGAGGGCGCTGTTCGGTATTGAGGCGCCTGTCGGCCTCGAGGGCGCCCTGGAGCGGGCCTCCAACTCCATCGGGGAGGGCCGCTGGAAGGTGCGTGTTCTCTACGATACGGAAATCCGCAGCGTGGAGGCCGCGCCCTACCAGCTGAAGCCTTACGGATCGGCGGCCCTGGTGGACGGGGGCTCGATAAGTTATCCCTATAAGACAGTCGACCGGCCGGAACTGGATGAGCTGACCCGGCGGGCCCGGGCGGCCGGAGCGGATACGGCGCTCATCGTCTCGTGCGGCAGGATTACTGATTTTTCCTATGCCAACGCGGCCTTCTTTGACGGCCGCTCCTGGTGGACCCCGGACGAGCCTCTTCTTCCCGGCACCCGGCGGGCCCGCCTCCTGGCGGCGGGTATTCTCTACACGGCAGCTCTGGTACCCTCCGACCTTGACCGCTTCGTTTTGTTGAGCCCCATCAACGCCATGCTGGAACTGGGAGAGGTGACATTGGATGTCAGGAACATCCTTCGAACGTCGTATGGGGGCTAAATGCTCCAGCAGGTTCACAAAGCAACTTGCGTCTGCATTATTACCGATTGCTATTTTAGTCCGGTTACGGGAGAAAACATGACTAATCCGATACAAACGTGCTTTACCGGGGGCTGCCGCCGATGCCGCCGCAGCCGCCCTGGCTGCGGTGATTACAAATCCCGCCTCGTTTTCATGTTGATAATTACAATCACTGTCGCGCTGCCGCTTGCCGCCAAGGCACCGAGGTACCCGGTCCTGGTTCCCGGTGAAACCGTGCAGGGCATCATTCTGCCGGCAAATGAGCGGGGCAGTTATCGGACCTATCTCCTCGATGTTCCGTCTACGGCATCCCTGATAAGAATCCGTATCACCGAAGCCAATGCCGACCTGGACCTCTACCTGCGCCACGGTCAGGAAATGGATGACTACGATCAGGCGGATTTCTTTTCCGAAAGCGATGCCTGGCTCGAGGAGCTTCATCTCTACAAGGTGTATGAAACCTGGTTTCCCACAGGCCGTTACTATCTGGATGTGGCATATATCTGGGATGAAATGCCCCGGGAGGACGGGAAGTCATTTTCCTCGATACCATTTTCAATAGTCTATGAAGTCTTTGATGCCGACGAATTGGCACGGCCACTTGTCCCCGGGGAACCGATCGACCTTGAACTGAACAGGGACAACGGTTATCTGTCCCACTTCACACTGGACATCCCCCGGCGGACCGAAGCTTTCCGAATCGATGTACTCGATACTCCCGGAGACGTGGATCTGTTTCTGTCCAGGAAAGTTCCGGCCCCGGTCAGGGACGACTATCTCGTCATCGCCGATACCTTCCTCGGCAGGGAAACGATTCAGATGACCGGAGAGAACAGATTCATTGACGCGGGGCGCTATTACCTGACTGTACTTGAAGCGACGAGTCCCGAATTGCCCGTGCCGGTTCGCCTGTCGGCCGAACTGGGAACGGATCCCCCTTTTTCCGCACCGGTTTTGCCAGAAATCCCGATACCCGGCGACGGTCCCGAAGCCGTCCGCCTTGCAACGGTGCAGCTGGTGAATTCCGCGGGTATCGGATCGGGATGCCTGGTGAGCAGTGATGGTCTGATACTGACGAATCACCACGTGGTGGTTGATGATGGCGGAAAAGAAGTCCCGGAAATCTTCGTCGCGATATCTCTTGATTCCTATGAGGCCCCCAAAGAGCTGTTCACTGCCGAAGTGATCCGAAGCAGTCCTGAAAACGATCTGGCACTGGTCAGAATAACCGGTGATAAATGGGGCCGCCCCCTTCCCGCCGGATACGAATTTCCGGTGTGGCGGCTGGGCGATCCCGAGGCGCTGAACATCGGTGATCCGCTGCTCCTCACAGGATATCCCTGGATGGGCTCCGGACTGTCACGATCTTACATCACTCTGACCCGGGGAATACTCTCCGGCGGTGAGCTAACCCCTTCGGGACTCATACTCAAAACCGACGCCGTCATCGCCGGAGGCAGCTCCGGCGGGGCGGTAAGTGACGGCCGTTGGCGGCTTCTGGGTCTGCCCACCTTCGTAGTGAGCCAGGACGCGGCACAGCTGACTTATTTCGTTCCAGTGAGCCGCATACCACGGGACTGGCGTCATCTGTTCCGATAGGAATAGAATGGAGACCTCATGAAATCAGCACGTCAGGCAGCTTTGTCAGCCATGGTTCTTTTAATATTTCTGATCTCCTGCGCCGGAGTTCCCAGAGGCAGAACAACGGCTCTGCATGAAGCCGCCGATGATGGCGATATCCGGGAAATTAAGATACTGATATCCGAAGAGTCCGAAGTTGACGCCCGGGATGAAGAGGGACGCACCGCACTGCATCACGCCGCAATGACCGGTGATATTTTAGTTGTGGCGGCACTGCTTAATGCCGGTGCCGACCCCGATTTACCCGATGTGGACGGCCGGGTAGCTCTGCACTATGCGGTACTGATCTGCAACCCCGATCTGGCTGCCATGCTGTTGGGTGCCGACGCCGAGCCTTCACTTGTTGATAACGACGAAGAAACGCCGCTGGACCTGGCTATACGCAGCGGCTGTGAAGAGGTGGAACAGACGATCGAATCGTCAATGTAGACGAATGTCAGGTACCGGATTCTATTCGTAATTGTAGAAACGTTACCGGCTTCTGCCTTTCCGGCGTTTCTGCTTGAGTTCTTTCCGTTTTATTTCGATACCGCCCATGATGGCCACGCCTTTGACACTCAGCACCGGGGCCCTTTCATCTCCGGCTCCGGCTTTATTTTCCATGCCCCCGAGCAGGGGAATCCCGGTAATTTCGGCATTGATACCCGGCGGAATGATAATCTCCAGGCCTCCCATGATGCAGCCGGCATTTATCTGTACTCCGTTCCGGGGGAATTCGGCTTCCCGAAAATCAAGTTTCACCCCGCCCATCAGGGACAGACAGGTAATGCTGCGGGCGGGTTGCCAACGGCCTGTCCTGCCGGATCCTCCCAATATGGCGAAAAAGGACTGGCTCTCCCTGGGTACCCGATTATTGATGAGCCAGGGGCGTTCAGCCTCATCGGTGGAATCGGCAGGAGATGACGAGCCCTCCGGTGCCGGAATATCCGATACCAGGGCAATCAAGGTTTCCTTGTCACCGGCTCCGGTTGCATCTTTGAGACGCCGTTCCAGGGTGTCGACTGTAATACGGCCGTCGGCATAAGCCTGCTTGAGCAGGCCGATTACCTCTCCCCTCATATCATCGATACTCATTCTCTGGAAGGTATTGATGAATCCCATATTACTACCTCCATCTTTCCTCGGTGCCTATTCTATCAGAAACAGCGTTTTTATCGCGACTTGTGACTCAGTCATTTTTGCAGTTTTTCGGCTACTTTGGGCAGTGCCAGGGCAATTACCTCGTCAAGATTCTTCATCGGATGGAAAGAGATGCCCTTTTTCACATGTTCGGGTATCTCTTCCAGATCCCGCAGGTTTGCCTCCGGGATGATGACATCCTTCACCTTATGGCGTCGGGCGGCAATGGTTTTTTCCTTCAGGCCGCCGATAGCCAGTACTTTACCGGTGAGGCTGAGCTCCCCGGTCATGGCCAGATTGCTGCGTATTTTCTGTCCCGTTGCCAATGAGAGCAGGGCGGTGGTCATGGTGATACCCGCCGAGGGGCCGTCCTTGGGAGTGGCGCCCTCGGGAATGTGGAGGTGTACGATGTGGGTGTCAAAGAATTTTTCGACATCTTCGATGATTTCCATGATTTTCCGGGCCCGGGTGTAGGCGATGGCGGCGGATTCCTTCATCACATCCCCCATCTGACCGGTGAGTTTGAACCCGTTTTTACCCTTGACGGCTTCGGCTTCGATGACCAGGACGTCTCCGCCCATGCTGGTCCAGGCCAGACCCAGGGCCATTCCCGGTATTACGGCTTTTTTCAGACCGTCTTCCCGGAAATGGGGCTTCTTCAGATACTCTTCCAGTGTATCAGCGGTGACGCGGACGGGAAGTTCACCCTTGTCCTCCACCACCTGCCGGGCCACCTTGCGGTGGATACGATCAACGGCTTTCTCAAAGGTCCGCATACCGGCGTCCCGAGCGTAGCCCTCGGCAATGGCTTTCAGGGCCGTTTTATTGTACCTGATCTGACCCCGCTTGAGACCGTGTTTTTTCAGGCTTTTGGGAATGATGTAGCGTTTGGCAATTTCAGTTTTTTCTTCCACCACATAACCTGAGAGACGGATCACTTCCATTCTGTCCAGCAGGGGTCGGGGAATGGGATCCAGGGTGTTGGCGGTGGCCACGAAGACCACATGAGATAAATCGAATGGCAAATCCAGATAATGATCCCGGAAATTGATATTCTGTTCGGGATCCAGCACCTCCAGCAAAGCTGAAGATGGGTCGCCCTGGAAGCTGGTGCCCAGCTTGTCAATCTCGTCGATCATGAACACCGGCGCCCGGGACTTGACGATTTTCATCCCCTGGAGAATCTTACCGGGCATGGCGCCGACATAGGTACGCCGGTGGCCCTTGATTTCGGCCTCATCCCGCATCCCTCCAACCGAGTACCGGAAAAAGGGCCGGTTCATGGCCCGGGCGATTGATTTGCCGATTGAAGTTTTACCCACCCCCGGGGGGCCTACCAGCAGGATGATGGACCCTTTGGAATCCTCTTTAAGCTTGCGCACCGCCAGGTACTCGATGATGCGTTCTTTTACATCTTCAAGTCCGTAGTGATCCTCGTCGAGTATTCGTATGGAGGCGGCCATGTCGATGTCGTCGGCACCCGGCTCGTTCCAGGGAAGCGACACAATCCAGTCCAGGTAATTCCGGGTAACGATGTACTCGCTGGATGAAGGCTCCATCACCTGGAATTTGTCCAGTTCCTGCTCAACCTGTTCGGCGATTTCCCCTTTGAAAGCGAAGGCTTCGATGGCCTCCTTGAACTTCTGATATCCACTGGAGCGGGCATCGGTAGGTTCTCCCAGCTCTTTTTTTATGGCCTTGAGTTCTTCCCGGAGGAAATAATCCCGTTGGCTTTTTTCGATTTTTTCATTGATCTCTCCGGTGATGCGCTTCTGGATCTTCGCCAGCTCGTGTTCTTTCTTAATGTGTATGAGCACCATTTCCATGCGTTTTTTCACATTCAGGGTCTCGAGAATTTCCTGCTGCTTGTCCCGGTCTACGTTAAGGATGCTGGTGATGAAATCGGCGATTTTCCCGGGATTGTCGATGTTCACCATATTCAGCCGCATTTCTTCAGAGAAAAGCGGATTGTCCTCACTGATCTGTTTCATCTCGGTAAGCAGAGCCCGGGTGAGGGCTTTGAGCTCTTTATCTTCGGAGTCGTAATCGTCGTCCAGGTATTCCACCGCCGCCGAGTAGGGACTCACATCGTTATGTATCCTGGCGACACGGAAGCGCTTGAGGGTGCTGATGAAGATATTGATGCCGCCGTCGGGCAGGTTGATGCGCTTGACGATCTTTGCGGCTGTCCCGATCCTGTGCAATTCACCGGGACTGGGGGATTCAGCGCCGGGATCGGTGGTGAGTACCAGACCTACCACCTTGTGGGTTTCCATCGCTTTGTCGATGACGGCAATATCCTCGGTACCGGTAATCATGATGGGGGTGAAAATCCCGGGGAATATCGGTTTCCCCTGCAGCGGGACGATATAAATAAGGTTGGGCAGCGCCTCGGTGGCGGCGATGACCTGAGTTTCGTTTTCGTTCTTGTTCTCGTCTGACATTGAAGATTCTCCCTTCTAAAAATACGACTTGAAGAAGGGCTCGGCAAACGGAATTTTCCTGTTGCCCGTATTCGGTGAAAAAAGCGGGGATTCTACCCAGGGCAGAACCCTGAAAAGGGGTTGCCGATGGTGACTGCTCATAATTTCGCCTTTGTCGCAACGTTCCTCGGCTTTGCCTGCGGTACGCTGCTGATGGCAAAACCGCTGTTTTCCTCTCGGTTCGTTCAGGAATCAATCTTCATTGAATCCGGCTCATCCCATCGCTTGTCTTTTATAGGTACTGTACAAAGGAGTTGTCAGTGAAAAAATACATCATGGGTTTGGCCATGCTGGGAATCCTGATTGCCGCCGGTTGTCAGACGAAAGTCGAAACATTTTCAAGTTATATGTCGGATATGGAGAACGATGTCAACAAAATCGTCAAAGATTCCGCAAGAGCCGACCGAGTTGTCGCCGAGCTTATTGAGTTGGAACAGTTTTTTACCGGGTCAAACCCGATTATCAGTTAATAATGACAAAGAAAAAGAAGTTTGATTCCCAAACGAATGAGAGGAGTGAGCTTGCTCATTCTGTCGGGATCGTTCCTCGGCTCTCGCCTCCGGTACGACCCTTGATCCGAATGAGAGCAGGGAAAGCAAGGTTTCATACCCCGCGGCTTGCCGCGGAAAGGAGTCGCCTCTGGCGACTCCGGATCCAGGGCTCTGCCCTGGGGTATGATAC
>DAOVYP010000454.1 GCA_030635565.1 Spirochaeta sp.
ATGGCGTTACGGGATAGTCGGTTGATCCGGTTCCGGATGGTTCTGGGTGAGAGGTTCAGGTTACGTGCGATGTTTCTTAAGCCCGCACCGGAGTTGATCTGCTTGTATATGAGCAGGTAATCGAGCTTCTTTTTAGCGTAGTAGTCGATGGAGAAGGTCTGGGAAGAGAAGCTCATATGACAGGATTTGCAGAGGAATCGGGGTACCACCCCGAAAGTTCTGGTGAAATAAGGGGTGATTTTCCGGTACCAATTGGTGGAAGAGGACTCCGGGAAGTGAGTGCATTCGGGGTTAGGGCAGTGGGTCGGGGTGAACATAGACATAACTCCTGTAACGAATTGGATGCTCATACAGGAGATATGACTGCGTGAATGGAGCTATGACTTCAATTGTGACAAGGTCGGGGACACTTTACTTGGTTTTTTCTGCTGATTGTTACTAGAATTGAGATGACAGGAGAGAATTGAATGAAGCTTCGCATATTATTGTTGATAACGACGGTGGTTTTACTGATTGGTGGATGTGCAACCGGGCCGACTGTAACCCGTACAGCAGCGGATGAAGTCATAGATCTGAGCGGCCGCTGGAATGATACCGATTCAAGATTGACTGCGGAAACCATGGTGACCAGCATGCTTTCGGGTGGCTGGCTGGAACGATTTATATCAGATGAGGGCAGGGAGCCGGTGGTGATTGTCGGGAGTATCCGTAACAGGAGTTCAGAGCATATTGATGCCGAGACTTTCATCAAGGATATTGAAAGGGAGCTTGTGAACAGCGGCCGGGTGATTTTTGTGGCCGGCGGCGAAGCCCGGGATGAAGTTCGTGATGAGCGTGAGGATCAGCAGTCCAACGCCACCCAGGCTACAGCGGCCGCATTGGCGGCGGAAACCGGAGCCGATTTCATGATGCAGGGTGTCATCACGAGCCAGACCGATGCCATCGAGGGCAAGCGGGCCACTTTATACAAGGTGGACATGGAACTGATCGGCCTGGAAAATAATCAGAAGGTCTGGATCGATACCAAGGAAATCAAGAAATTGGTCGAGCAGAAAAAGGCCAACTGGTAAATTTTTTAATGCGACGCGACCTGCCCCTGTTTAAGACTTTGATGAAGGCATCGGCCCTGCTCATCATGTCGATGCTTACGCTCATGTCCTGCGCAAGTATGAAAACTCAGCAGGATCAGTATCTTGAATCGATTCCACTGGCACGGGACGGGTCCTACGAGCAGGCTGCACTGATCATCCAGGAAGCCAAGGAAGATGAATACAAGAAAAAAGACAGGGTCCTTTATTATCTGGACCTGGGTATGCTGTATCACTGGTCGGGGGAATATGAACTGAGTAATGAAATGCTCACCAAGGCGGAGAATACCATTGAGGAGCTTTTCACAACGAGCATTTCCAAAGCCCTGGTCTCAGGTGTCCTGAATGACAATGCGCTCGATTATTCGGGAGAGGACTACGAGGACATCTACCTTAACGTTTTTAAATCACTCAACTACATCGCCCTGGGGGATGAGGAATCGGCTCTCGTGGAAATCCGCAGGGTTCAGATCAAACTCAACATCCTGGAAGACAAGTACAAGACCCTGGTGGAAGAATACAACGCCTCCACGGATGCCGAGGGAGAACTTGAATACCGGGAGAACCGGTTTCATAATGACGTTCTCGCCCGGTATATCAGCTTGCTTCTCTATCGGGCCGAAGAATCCTGGGATGATGCGCGAATCGACAGCGAGTCGATGCATGAAGCATGGGAAACCCAGAAACATCTTTACGGTTTTTCGAAACCATCTTTTCCGACTGTAATCCCCGTGGATGAGAAGCGGGCACTGGTGAATGTCATCAGTTATTCAGGATTAAGCCCGGTAAAACTGGCGGATACCATCTATGTTCAAACCGGTCCGAATTTTGTCACTCTGACCATGACAGGTCAGGATGAGGATTATGTCACCAATATGGTGGGATTCAATTTCCTCGTCATACCGGGAATTCAGCCGGGAATCCATTTCAAGGTTCAGTTTCCACGCCTCAAGAGCCGGCGGTCGGAAGCGGACCGGGTGGTGGTGAAGATGGACGGTGTGGAAGTTGCGGAAATTCCCATGCTGGAGAAGATGGAGGATATCGCCAGAGAAACCTTCCTTCTCAAGCAGCCTCTCACGGTTGGTAAGACCATTATTCGCGCCACAATCAAGAATATCACCAAGGAAATCGGCAAGGATGCGGTGCGGCAGGGCCTGAGCGATCAGGGCGCCGGCGGTCTGATCGCCGGTTTGCTCGCGGGTTTGGCTGCCGATATCGCGGTGGATGCTACGGAGAATGCCGATCTCCGGATCTCCCAGTTCTTCCCGGCGTATGCCCGGGCAACTGAAATTGTTGTTGAACCCGGGACTTATCATGTCACAGTAGAATATTGGAATGGGAACAGCCTTATGTCTGAAAAGGATCACGGCATGCGGGAATTTTCCGTCGATGGTCTAAACTTGATAGAAAGTTACATGCTGCGATAACAGGATAGAGCGAGGAGACCAAAAGTTAGGATGACTCTTTTCATTCTCGATCTGACTCACGTTTTGCATCTCTGTGTTGGCGATGTTGTTTATCGGCG
>DAOVYP010000285.1 GCA_030635565.1 Spirochaeta sp.
CGGTTCCTGGAGAATGATACAGACTTGCTTTCTCAGATGACGTCGGTCCCAATCCATTGTGCTGACACCGTCTATAAGAATTTCTCCATGGGACGGATCGTAGAGCCTTGCAATCAGATGAACCATCGTACTCTTTCCCGATCCCGTGGGTCCCAGGATTGCAACAATTTCACCAGGCTTTATCTTGAAGCTCACGTTTTCAAGAATGGGTCTTTCGTCTTCGTAACGGAAACTCACTTCCCGGAATTCAACGCCACCGCTGATATTGCCACGATGATCGCCGGTTTCCATCTCGGGAGGTTCATCCAGAATCTCCTGTATGCGTCGAAGGGAAACCGTTGTCTTGCCCATTTCGGTGAGGATTCGACCCATTTGCCTTACAGGCCAGAGCAAACGCCCGACATAGGTGAAGAACAGCACAGCTGTACCCAGTGAGATTCTCCCGTCCGCGGCCCACCAGCCTCCAACGGCCATCACAAGACCGATCTGGGTGAAGCAGAGAAGGTCGGATATCGACCAATACCAGGCCAGGAGCCTGATCAGACGATAGGTTTTATCCCGGAAATCAATATTCCTGTCGTTGAATTTCCTTATTTCATGTTCTCTTCTGGCAAAGGCCCTCACGACTCGTATACCGCTGATATTCTCCTGCAAGGTGGAACTCAACCGGCCTTCCGACTCGTCGGATTTTCCGAATACGTGTTTGACCCGCAGGAAGAATACGTATCCGAAAGCGAACAGTGAGGGCAGCATAGCCATGGATACCAGTGTGAGTGGTACGTTGAGACGGGACATCATGATCGCGGTGAATATCACGAGAAATAAACCACGGCCGACTTCCACCGCCTGGGTTGCCAGAAAGCTTCTGACGGTCTCAATATCGCTGGTACAGCGCTGTATCAAATCACCGGTGTTGGCCTTTACATGGTATTCGTAATCCAGATTCTGTAAATGGCGGTACAGCCTGTCCCGAATTCTTCGGGCCGTATCCTCGGCGGCGATGGCCGACCATCGTCCTTTGAGGTAAAGAAAGAATCCTGAAATGCCCATCAGTACTACCGACAGACCGGCGGCGGCCGGCAGCAGATACCGGAGCTGCCCGGCACCGCCTGCCGCTTCGATGATTCGTCCGATCCAGGCGACTCCGGTCCACTCTTCTCCGCCGATTCCCACGTCCAGTACGATACGGATTATCTGGGGCTGGAGCAGGCCGAAAAATGATGCCAGGGCGATGGCAATCCAGGAAGCCAGATAGCGCCCCCGGCTGCCTTTCATATGTCTGTTTAATCTTTTTAATGTACTCATAATAGTGTTTCGCTGTCCGTCTCAAGACGGCATCGTAATAAGAACCCGAAATCGAATGGACACAGAAGTGCAACCGGGTTTCAGCTGAGAATAGCGTATATTTTAGTTGTTACAGTCATTGGGGGACCTCTCCGATCATCTGCGATGATTCCGGAAGTCCTCCCTGAAGGAGGTTTCGGAATCCCGTTTCAGCGAGTGCGATACGCCATAGGGCGATCGACTGCGAGTGCGGAAAAAGCTTTGAACCTGTACATGTAAATCCTCCGTCGATACGGGATTTGTTGGTTTAACCGAAACATTAGCGTCCTTGCGTTCAGGCGTCAATCCCTTATAGTAAAATATATGAAACAGCCCTCGCTCCTGGTTCCTTATGCCGGACCCGATGCCTCGGGTGATACATTCGATGTCTATATGTATTTGCGTCCCGAAACCAACGGTGTACTGACTGAAAGCGTCATCATGAAAACAATCGTGAATGATTCTCGATGGAAGGAAGCCGTAAAACTCGTCTATCTGGCTAATTATCCCGGTGATTTCATTCAGACCAGGCATCTCATCGAGCACCATTACAGGCTGAAAATCACCTTTGCCCGATATGGGGGAAGAGTTTTCACACCGGACATGCGGGTTGAATTCGAACGGAAATTCCATCAGGAATTTGAAGAGGATAAGGTGATGGGGGCCTTCGACGCGCTGGTTTATACAGATCTTGATGAAGAAGCCCTTTTCAGCTATCGGGTTCATGATGATGATATGCTGGTCAGTCTCGGGCAGAATATCAAACGGTACGGAGATATATGGATTGTCAACTACGATATTCCGGCCATCCTGCACCGCAATACCTTCAAAACCGATATTGCAGTGATGGTATTCCGTGTGAATCTCGAGTGGATGGAATTCAACAAGCTGGTCGACATGATGTCCCGGCACATGGTTGAGGCAGGCGTTCTGGCTCCCGATACCGCACCGAGCCGGGCTTTTCATCATTCAAAGAGCCCCTGGGAACAGTTACTCGACGGCATCGATTACCTCTGGGGAGTCAACGTCTCCGACGGCGGTGCGGAGGACGATATTTCGTTTGGCGCATTCATGATGAGTCGAGGATTTTCCCGGAATCAACTGAAAGACGCCATTCGTCGGCCATTGGTTGTCTATGAGGATGATGCGGGAAACAAGCGGGAGGGTAACATATTCGAACTCAGTTCCGGTATGAATTACCGTGATGCCGAGGTGGCCTGGAAAAAGGTCGTCAGCACCCTTATTCTGCCTTCTGATTGAATCAGGCCCGATCAGATTTCCACACCGAGGACCTTACGAACCAGAATACCGATACCGAAAGACAGGGCGGCGATTCCCAGGCTCAGGCCGGCCATTTCCAGGAAATGCTTCCTGAACGATATATCCCTGGCTACAGAAACGTAAAAATTGAAAACCAGGATAATGAGGATTGCCGCCGCCATGGTGAACGCAAGGGCCCAGATGTAACTTTCCAGCAGCAGATAAGGCAGCACGAGCAGCATGACCGTGATGATGTAGGCGATTCCGGTGTAGAGGGCGGCCTTCGCCGCCCGGTTTCCCTTTCCCTCGGCTCTGTGAGACAGATATTCCGATGAGGCCATGGAAAGGGAAGCCGCGATTCCCGTAATCAATCCCGATAGTGCTATCAGCCGGGTATCACGAAAGGCGAATGTGAGCCCGGCCAGCGCGCCTGTGAGTTCAACAAGGGCATCGTTGAGACCCAGTACCATGGACCCCACATATTCCAGGTGTTCCTCTTCAATCATGCCCAGCAGTTCCTGCTCGTGTTTTTCCTCTTCTTCTATGGTGTCTTTCAGTTCCGGATAAGAATCCAGGACGGCGCCGAATCCGGCCTGTGCGGCTTCTTCAGCTTTTTCAAGAAGTTTGAGGGCGAAGGTGATGCCGAGAATCCGTGCCAGCATGACAACGGCAAAGGCGAATACTGCCCTTGGTTTCACATCAACACCGGTCCGGGACCGGAATGTCTCGTAATGACCGGCTTCTTCCGAAGCGATTCTGGCCAGGATTTTGCTGTTATGCTTATCCTTGATAATTCCGGATAGCTTTCCGTAAATCAGAACTGCAGTTGCCTCGTCTTTCTGAAACTTCAGAAAAATATTTTGATCTTTCATGGATTCTCCATCTCTGCGATGCGATAGAAGCGATTTTATCTGTCAGTGTTCAAGGGATGTTCATTGACCACCGGAACCATTGCCGTCAACTTCCATCCGAGAGCGATGAGACCCCTGATGATGCTATTTCGTCTCCATCTTGTAGATTCCGTCCCAATTGGCCGGCGGCGGATTCTTACGGAATTTCCGGCATCTCTTTACGAATATCAGCGTTGGTCCGTCATCCGGTATTTTTTCGAGAATACGATCAAAGAGTGCTTCGGATTCATCCCATTCCTTGGCCCGGAAATGTTTCAAGGCTTCACGGTAGTCGTTGAAGCACTCCCTTTCGATCTCGGAAAAATCCTCTTTGAAACAGGTGAGTTCGTAAAGCGTCACCGGTATGTTTTTTCCTATAACCCGAACGATATCCAACTGACGGGTTATGAAGGAGGTATGGATAATTTCTTCGGTCACCCCACTGATGAGAACCTGAGTGTCGTAGGTTTTATTCACCCCTTCCAGACGGGCGGCCAGATTCATCTCATCGCCGAGTGCCGTGTAATCTTTACGGCGATCCGTGCCGATGAATCCGATGTTGTTCTCTCCGGTATTGATACCGATCCTGGTGAACAGTCTTCCATGCGGTAAAGC
>DAOVYP010000052.1 GCA_030635565.1 Spirochaeta sp.
CGTGTTACGGTCTTCGCCGATGAGAAACTTGAAGAAGAGCATCAGGCTGTCGTACCCCGCCAGGGTGGCGTTGAATGAAGGCTGAAGATTGGCCACGGTGACTTCCGCCGACAGTACTTCGAGTTCCGGAGCCAGTCCGTTTTCGAAATTGTTCCGGGCCTGAGTCAGGCGCTTTTCAGCCAGCGCGATATTTCCTTCCTGTATCTTGATATTCTCCTGATTGCCCAGAAGGAGGTAAAACTGCTTGCGTACATCTCTTTCCAGTTTTTTCCGGGCATCCTCATAGCTTATAAGCCCAGCTTCATAATCGGCTACCAGGTTTTTGATACCGGTGCCCACGGCGGCGTTAATCGGTAAGGTGAAACTCAATCCTGTTGTGAATGAGGTATTTCTGATATCGCTGTAGCTTGGGGGTGGTGCACCCTGAAACTGAAATATCCCCGCAGTTCCATTGAATCCCGCAGATGCGCTCATCGTCGGAAGGAAGGCATTCCAGGCCGTGTCCTTGGCCCTTTCCCGGGTCCGGACGTCGATTCCCGATTGTTTGAGCCCCAGATTCTGGGTCACGGCCAGTTCAACCGCCTGATCCACGGTGAGAGTCATGGTTTCAGCCCCGACGGCCCCGGCGATAATCGCCGCAGCGATAGTGATAAAAAGAATCTTTTTCATTACATAGTCCTCCTGAGTGCAGATATTCCGCCCATGATGAGCAGATAAAGGTCTTTGAGACCCTGTTCGATGCGAATCCTGGCCGATTTTTCGGTCAGATGATATTTAATTTCATTGACTCCGGCGAGATTCACCAGACCGAGGAGCTCACCGAGTTCATATCCATGAAGGTTTAGCAGTCCGGATTCCAGAACCGAGTTCATCGGTTTGATGAAGCTTTTCTCAAGCATGTCTTTAACATGCGGTATCCGGATACCGTAGGACATGACACGTTGAAGATAATTAAGTATCTCAGGCGTTCGCCTGAAGAATGTTCCGGTAAAAGCTAAATACGCGAAGAATCTGTCTTCAGGTCTGTTGTACTTGGCGGCAAATTCTTCGAAGAGCCGGCTGAATATGGCAATCTGCCGGCCCAGCACATCGCTGAGCATAGCTTCCTTACCAGGCCAATAATTGTAAAGGCTGCTTTTAGTGAGTCTGGCCTTCCGTGCCACTTTTCCCATAGTAACTCCGTTTCCCGCTTCTTCCATCACGGTCTCGAATACGGCGTGCATCAATGGGTCTTCGGCGAATGCATCGTATTTCACTACCGATGCCTCATTGAGCAGTCGGTCAAAATCCGGTTGATTGACTATTGAATCTGAACCGAATCCCTCGTTCCAGATGATTCTCCAGTCCCGAAGTTGATTTTCCTTCAGTTTTTTTCGATGAACCATCATGAAGGTCAGTGAATTGAGAAAACGCAAACCGACATCAGGAACCTGAGCGTTTTTCATTGCCATCTCACTGAAGGCCTTCATATGCCGTCGGGTGAATTCCGGGCCGTTACTGTGTTTTCGATACCGATAGGCCAGAAATCCCAGATATTGCCTTTTTAGGGTGATAAAATCGATGATTTCGTCGGTATATGTTTCGATAAACTCATCACCTGCCAAATCTGTAAGACGATCCAGAAGGGCTCCGGCATGCCGGTTGTACATCTCCAGTGCCATCTCTTCCATGGCCTGTTCAATCTTCTCTTTACTCGGGAAATATCTATAAAGAGCTTGCTTGGTAAGATTTTGGGCCGAGGCCAGGTCTGAAAGGGAGGTCTTCATATAGCGGCAGCCGCCCCAGATGCGGAATGCCGATTCGAGAATCTCCTGTTTTTTTACTTCGTGCCTGGTTTTGCTCATTTTTATTAACGACCGTTCGTTAGCTAAGTTAACGAACGGTCGTCAGGAAATCAAGAGCTGTATCGGGGAGTTTTCAATAATTTTCTATTACATTTTTGTTAAGGAGGAAGGGTCAGTCGAAGCGGTCGGCGAAAATTTGCAGAAGATGCTCGGTTACGTCATGTAAATCACCGCTCATGGTGCATCCTGCGGCTTTTCTGTGACCCCCGCCGCCGAAAAACCGGGCGATATCGCTTACATCAAGATTGGTAATAGACCTGAAGCCGACAGTACAGATGCCGTCGTTCTGCTCCCGTATAACGGCAGCCGCTTCGATTCCGGAAATGCTCATCATGAGCTGATACAGCATGTCGGAGTCCCGTTCACTCCCGAGTTCGCGCCAGTCCTTCCAGTTTTCCCAGGAAATAACCAATCGACCGTCAAAATACAATTCCGATCGTTCCAACACCCGGCCCAGGAGTTTTCTGGAACCGAGGCTGCGTCCTCCGGCCAGTAAACGGAAGGTTTCTGCCGGAGATGCACCGGCGGCAACGAGGCGGGAGACGGCTTCAAGAGGTTCGGCCCGGCCGGGTTCAACATGACGGAAATAGCCGGTATCGGTGCAGAATCCCAGAAAGAGTATTTCGGCTTCTTCAGCCGTTGGCTCATCACCGGCGGTCTCAATCAGCTTCTGGATCATCAGGGTTGTGGAAGGGCAAAGAGGATCCACATAACGGATATCGCCGAAATCACTTCCGGCGGCATGATGATCGATGACGCAGGTTACTGCTTCCGGGAGTGCGGTATCAGGGAATCCGGTGCGTTCCGGGGATGAACAGTCGAGAATAACGATCAAGGGTTGATCGCCATCCTCCAGGGGAGGTATTTTGCCGATGAAGAGGGGTTCCCAATCGAATATCTCTGGTCGGCCCCAGGGACCGACCGAACACAGGTGGGCTTTTTTTCCCCGGCGGCCCAGCCAGCTGCCCAGAGCCCTCTGGGATCCCAAGCAGTCGGCATCCGGATCCTCATGCCCCAGCAGGTAGAAGGTGTCGTGGTCATCCAGGGCTTTAAGAACCGAAGCGATATGAGAGTCGTGGTTCAAAAGTTGATTTCGGGCTTTGAATCCACCGGTGGAAATTCTCCGGTATAATCTGCATTGGGATCGAGATAACCCCAGCTTTCATGGGCCGGATTCTCGATAAGGTACATGCGGAAATGATCCACAACGCCGTCTTTGTAGAAAAACGTGACGTATGGATATGCCCGGCCTTTGCCATGGGCAATTTCACCGGTACTGCCGGCTCCGCGGAACCATTCAATCGGTGCCCAGAATGTATCCACGGTATAGTCCTGGCGGATGTAATCCACCCGGAAGCCGTCGGAGTGATTGAAAATTCGGGCAATCTGAACGGTTTTCGGATAAAATTCTGACTCGTTCTCGAAATTCTGGGCGAAGGCACCCGCTGCATTGATGAGAAGAATGACGATAACGAAAAGGGTTACGCGTTTCACGGCTCAGCCTCCTTGCGCCCTGAAGTATGCCTTATAGGTTGGTCTGATTCAAGCGTAAAATCTACAGGAAAGCCTGCATGCTCATTTTTTCGGGGTTTTCGGGAATGTTCCGTCGGGGAAAAGTTCGGCCAGAGCTTCGCCCAGGCTGTCATGGAATAGAAAACTCACTTCATCTTTGACTTCCGCGGGGAGCTCTTCGACGTCTCGCCGGTTGCTTTCAGGCATGACTATGGTGTCGAAGCCTCTGCGCCGGGCGGCCAGGGATTTCTCCTTGACGCCACCGATGGGAAGTACCCGATCCGTCAGTGTGACTTCTCCGGTCATGGCGATGCCGCTTTTCAGTGGAATAAGCAGAGCCGCCGACAGCAATGCTGCGGTGAGGGCAATGCCCGCCGAGGGGCCGTCTACGGGAATGGCACCCTGCGGGACATGGATGTGAATATCTTTTTTCCTGTCGAAGTCGGACTTCAAGCCGAAATGGTCTTTATTGGCACGGAGGTAGGATAGGGCGATCTGGGCGCTTTCCTTCATCACGTCTCCGAGCTGACCGGTGAGCAGCAGCTTGCCTTCACCGTCGAAGATCCGGGCTTCAACCGGAAGGACACCGCCTCCGCCGCCATCATAGTAGAGCCCCGGAGCCAGTCCCGGACGGCCCATGGTTCCGAGGTCATCCTCCAGACGTTCCTTCCCCAGATACTCCCGCACCATGGTGGGAGAAACATCCAGATGGAAGCCTTCAAGCTCCGGCATATCTCGTTCGGGTTCGATAAACACGGCGGAATGTTCCTGGTTCCGATGAAGGGCCGAGCTGTTGATAATCCAGCGCCCCGGCCTGGTCTGCTCGTCGTGCAGCAGCTTACGGGTCACCTTTCTCATAACCTGACTGATTGACCGTTCCATGTTCCGTACTCCTGATTCCAGGGTGTAGCCGCGGATCAGGAGGTCAAGGGATTCATTCTTGAAATGGACATCGGCGCCATCCAGACCGTTTTCACCAATCTGCTTGGGAATAAGGAACTGCCGGGCGATGCTTTTTTTCTCTGTCATTGTGTAACCGGGAATCCGGATGACTTCCATGCGGTCACGGAGGGCATGGGGGATGGCTTCGAGACTGTTGGCGGTGGTGATGAACATCACTTCCGAGAGATCGAAAGGTACTTCCAGGTAATGGTCGGTGAAACTGTCGTTCTGTTCGGGATCCAGTACTTCCAGGAGGGCCGACGAAGGATCACCCCGGAAATCGTTGGACATTTTATCCACCTCATCCAGCAGGAATACCGGGTTTACCGAACCGGCGCGTTTGAGTGCCTGGATGATTTTCCCCGGCAATGCTCCGACGTAGGTTTTCCGGTGCCCCCGGATTTCAGCCTCGTCCCTGACACCTCCAAGGGAAATCCGGACGAATTTACGGTCCAGCGCCCGGGCGACAGAGCGTCCCAGGGACGTCTTACCGGTTCCGGGAGGGCCGACGAAGCAGAGTATGGGACTCTTTACCCTGGTTTTCAGTTGTCTGACGGCGATGAAATCCAGGATGCGTTCCTTGGGTTTATCCAGGCCGAAGTGGTCGGCGTTGAGGATGCGGGCGGCTTCAGCGATGTCGTGCCGGTCCTTTGTGCGCTTACCCCAGGGCAGGTCGATAATCCATTCCAGATAGGTGCGTAAAACTCCGGATTCGGGGCTCATGGGCTGGAGACGGGCCAGACGCTTTACCTCGGTGAGGGCTTTCTGCCGCACTTCGTCCACAATATCCATTTCATGAAGCTTGCGTTCCAGCTCCTGGGCTCCGGTGGGATCGGCTTCTTCACCGCCCAGCTCCTTGTGAATTTCCTTGAGTTGTTCGTTAAGGAAATACTCCTTCTGGGAGCGCTCCATGCGCTTCTTTACCCGTCCGGAGATATCGTTTCGAAGGCCCTGGAATTCATTCTCCATCTGAAGCATTACCGAAAGCTCTTCCAATCGATGACGGGCATCGGTATCCAGAAGAAACTTGATTTTACGATCGGTTTCGATTTCCAGGGATGCGCACACATGTCCCACCAGCTTGTCTAGACCGTCGGATTTGACGACGTTGGCCACCGCTTCCTTGGGAAGCTTTTTCTTGCGGAGTTTGGCGTAGGCCTGGAAATCGTCCTTGACGGTCTGGATGAGGGCGCTCAGCTCCGACCCGTCAACTTCGGGAATCAGCTTGTAGGTCCCCCAGGTGACGTCTTTTTTCTGCCGGATCTTCTTGAGTTGAGCCCGGTGCCGGCCTTCCACCAGCACCCTCATGTTCCCGTCGGGAAGCTTGAGTACCTGAACCACCCGGGCAATGGTGCCAATCGGGTGTATGTCTTCCGGAGTCGGGTCGTCGGAGGCGGATTTCTGAAACGCCAGGAAAATTTCCCGATCGGAAGTTGTGGCGGCATTAAGTGCCTTGAGTGATCCCGGGCGCCCGACGAAGAAGGGTATGACGTTGTGAGGGAACACCACCAGCTCCCTCAAGGGAATGAGAGGCAGTTCCCCCTTGTCGTCAGGCCGTGATCTGATTAACTTCATCCGGCTCATCGCCGCCGTCGTGCGGCAGTTCCTCGAGCTCGATGATTTCGGGCCGGACACCGTTTTCGATGACGTCCCTGTTCACAACGACTTTCTTGCGGCCCTTGATAGAGGGCAGATCGAACATGATGTCGATCATGGCCGATTCGACGATGGACCTGATGCCCCGGGCGCCGGTTTTCTGCTTCAGTGCCTTGGCGGCCACGGCATTAATGGCTTCATCCTGGAATTCCAGTTCGACATCATCCATTTCCATGGATACGGTGTACTGTTTAATCACCGAATTCTTCGGTTCTGTAACGATACGGACCAGTTCGTCTTCGGTGAGGTTGTCCAAAGCCACCTGGATGGGGAGCCGACCGATGAACTCAGGGATCAGCCCGTATTTCACAAGGTCGTCCGGATGCATCTTCTTGTACAACTCGGTGAGGTTGTTGTTTCCTACCTTGCGGACATCGGCGCCGAATCCCAGGGGATGTTCGGCCACACGGGACTCGATAATCTTTTCAAGGCCGACAAATGCTCCGCCGCAGATTACCAGGATGTTGGAGGTATTGATCTTCAGCATCTCCTGATTGGGATGCTTCCTTCCGCCCTGGGGAGGGACCGAAGCGGTGGTCCCTTCAATAATCTTCAACAGAGCCTGCTGAACCCCTTCCCCCGAGACATCCCGGGTGATGGAGACATTTTCGCCTTTTCTGGCGATTTTATCGATTTCATCAATGTAGATGATGCCCCGTTCAGCGGCGGCGATGTTGTTTCCCGCGGCCTGGATAAGCTTGAGCAGGATGTTTTCCACGTCTTCACCGACATAACCGGCCTCTGTGAGAGTCGTAGCGTCGGCAATGGCGAAGGGGACTTTCAGTCTCTGGGCCAGGGTCTTGGCCAGAAGGGTTTTTCCCGATCCTGTTGGACCCATCAGCAGAACATTGGACTTTTCGAGTTCAACGTCCTCGTTGGAGATACGTCCCTTGTGCATGATGCGCTTGTAATGGTTGTACACTGCTACCGACAGGGTCTTTTTTGCCAGTTCCTGACCGATGACGTACAAGTCGAGGTATTCCTTGATTTTCCTGGGAACTGGAAGATCATCGGTGAACTCGGCAGTGATGTTCTCGTTCTCTTCCGTCAGGATGCGGTTGCAGACTGTGACGCATTCGTCACAGATGTAGACGCCGGGACCGGCGATGAGTTTTTTCGCCATTTCCGAGGTTTTACCGCAGAACGAGCAGACTTTGACTTCTTTGCCTTTAGTTCTTGCCATTCTTTTCCCTCTCCAGGATTTTATCGACGATACCGTATTCGACAGCTTCACCGGCGGACATGAAGAAATCACGCTCCAGATCGGCGGCGATGGTTTTTTCGTCCTTGCCGGAATCATCCGACAGATAGTTGATGAGCAATTTTTTAAGCCGGACAATTTCCCGGGCCTGAATGCCGATATCCACCGCCTGACCCTGTACACCGCCCCAGGGCTGATGGATCAGGATACGTGAGGAGGGGAGGGCCATCCTTTTACCCCGGGAGCCTCCGGCCAGGAGGATGGCGCCCATTGAGGCCGCCTGGCCCATGCAGATGGTTTGCACATCGGCATTAATGTATCGCATGGTGTCGTATATCGCCAGGCCGGCTGTAACCGAGCCGCCGGGACTGTTGATGTAGAAGCTGATATCCTTTTCCGGATCCTGGGAATCAAGATACAAAAGCTGGGCCACGATGTGGTCGGCGTCGATGTCCCGAATCTCTCCTCCGAGGAAGATAATCCGCTCCTGAAGAAGCTTGGACCAGATATCGTAACGGGTTTCCCCGATTCCTGTTTTTTCAACAATGAAGGGATTGTATGCTGCCTGAATGTCCATCATTTCTCCTGAGATTCATGAGGTGCCTCCTGAAATGAGGAATCCGGTTCGAAGACAAGGCTTGGATGTTGCTGCTTGAATTCTGGCCAAAGGTCCCTTTCAGGCGCCCATCAACTCAGTATAGTCTATCTTCTCGCCTTTTTTGACGGAAGCGGCGCCCAGCAGGAAGTCAAAAAGCTTCTTCTGGGCCAATTCGTTCTTAAGATACTCCCGGAATTGCGGACCGCCAAACATTTTCTCCAATTCCTCGGTGGGCATTTTAAATTCCACGGCCCGATTCTCCAGCTCCCTGGTGACTTCATCATCGCCGGCTTCGATTTTCTCGCTTTCGACGATTTTACCGTAGATCAGTCGGGTCCTGATGGATTTCTTCGCCCCATCACGCCATTCGTCCAGAATTTCGGCCTTGTTGCGGCCGTCATCTTCCAGGGCCTTGATGAGCATATCCTCGGCAGCTCCGGACTGCCGGACGTAATCCTGCCAGGTGCGCTCAAGATCGGAGATAATCATGGACTCCGGCACATCAATCACGGCGTCATCGACAAGCTTGTCTGTGAGGCTGTTGATCTTCTGCGCCCGTATTTTACCATCGGCACGTTCCTTGAGATCGGCTTTCACTTTTTTCTTCAGATTGTCCAGGGTTTTAAGGTCCTCGGATACGTCCTGGGCCAGTTCATCGTCCAGTTCGGGAAGTTCACGCTCCTTGACGGCGGTGATGGTTACTTCGAGCTTGACGGTCCGGCCGGCCAGGTTGGGATTCGCATCGTTTTCGTAGGTTTTCTCGATGGTTTTGCTGTCGTTCACCTTCATGCCCTCGAGTTCTTTCTCGATGGCGTAGGGGTGGTCGTTTTTGCCGACAGTGAATACGAACCCCTTACGACGGGTCTCTTCCAGAGCAAGCTCATCGTCCCCCAGTTCAACATAATCCATGGTAACTACGGCGTCTTCGGCAATTGTCCCATCCTTCTTGTCCACGACGACGGAATTGCGTTCCCTGATGAGATCAAGTTCCTCGGTTTCATGTTTTTTGAGGATCTTCACCTGGGCTTCTTCAATCTCAACACCCCTGTATTCCGGCATCTTGATTTCGGGGAAGACATCATAAGTGACGGCGAACACATAGGGCTTACCCGGTTCGATTGCGGGAATGTCTTCCAGGAGGGGCTGGGTAATAGGGCTCTTCTCAACGTCCTTCAAGGCATCCTGCAATGCCGAGTCGATCAGATCAGCGGCGGCTTCATGCTTGATACCCTCGCCGAACTTTCTGATCAGTACGTCTCTGGGCACCTTGCCTTTCCTGAAGCCCGGAATCTGGGCATTTTTTCCATACTTGCCCAGCAGATCGTTATAGGCCTTGTCGGCTCCGTCTGCGGAAATGCTTACGGTCAGTTTTACTGCTGAGTTTTCCTGATTTTCAAATTGTTTGCTGTCGATCATTTCCATTCCTCGTGAGAGCCGTTATCAAAAAAACGATCCGGCATCCGGATCGGCCGGTCATTCTCGCTGCTCGAGAGTGCGAGAGAAGGGACTTGAACCCTTACGCCGAAGCACCGGCTCCTAAAACCGGCGTGTCTACCAATTCCACCACTCTCGCATATATACAATGTAATAAGAAAAAGGGCGGCATAGCCACCCGATTCCGATTTGAGCCGTAAAGGGTTCGAACCTTTGACCCGCAGATTAAGAGTCTGCTGCTCTGCCAGCTGAGCTAACGGCCCCCATATTTCGTGCCTTGGCACTGTACTGATTTTTTCAGTTCGTGTCTAGCGGATTTGGATGACCTCCGGGGGGTGTGAGAGGGAAGCTTTTTCTTCGATGTGGGGATGGGAATGGAGAATGTTGAATAGAGAATTGAGGATAGGAGTCTGCCGGACTTGGGGCTTTCGCTTCACGATATCCTGCACCGGTTCAGCAATGTCCAAGCTCGCTTGCGCATTGTACTCACTCTCCTGAGTCGTCGGTTCTGAATGGTTATCGAGTATCCCCAACCTTGTCACACTTCTCGTAAAACCCCGGTAATTTCGATCTCCGGCTGATTTCAGATTTTTCTAGCGGCCTTTGAATGATATTAGCGGATTTTGTGACAAGGTTGGGGACACTCAAGAATGGTTAAGTTCGACAGACACTAAGGGCATGTAACAAAATAACGTCTACAAATTAAGTATGGCTTGAGGTCGCAGAGTGTAATTCCATTCGCCATGAAATTCATTATGGCTGATGTCAAGCATCCTCATTTGTGCGTCACTCACTTTTATCCCCTTGGGATACTTATTCAGATCGATTTCGGCTTTAATCGTTAAACCA
>DAOVYP010000585.1 GCA_030635565.1 Spirochaeta sp.
CTATCTCTCCCGGTCTTTCGGACGCCTTGATATCGGAGAAATGGTCTCGGCCATGGTGTCACTGATACGGCGATACGAAATCGAGATACCGTCGAACTTCTACCTGCTGGCAAAAGCCCTTTCCACTATCGAGGATATCGCCAGCGGTCTGGATCCTGACTTCGATTTCATCCGGGCCTCCCGCCCCTTTGCCAAACGCATGATCCGCAAGGAGCTGAATCCCGATCGAATTGCCGATCAGATTGCCGGAGCTTCGGGAGATACACTGCGTTTTATCCGGGATTTCCCCGGGGAAGCCCGAGACCTCCTGAGCCTGCTCAAGGCAGGAAAACTCAGGATGGAATTCGAACTGAAGGACCTGGAAACCATCGATACCACCCTGAAGAGGGTTGTGACCCGGCTGTCTGCAGCGGTACTGCTGGCCGCCATGATTATGGGTTCCTCAATCCTGGTGCAGTCTCTCATACCCCCCCTGGTATTCGGGATTCCCGTTATCGGCGTCCTGGGCTTCCTGTTTTCAGGGCTGATAGGCATCTTTCTTCTTATTGACCTCTGGCGCCACCGCTGACCCGCCTGTACACTGTGCGCTCATGAACCCGCCCGTAATCCTGTATGAAGATAACCACGTTCTCGCCGTGAACAAGCCCATCGGTATGCTGGTTCAGGGCGATCGAACCGGTGATATTTGCGTCCTTGAGACCATGAAATCTTTCATCAGGGAAAGGGACGGCAAGCCGGGAAACGTTTTCCTGGGCCTTCCTCACCGACTCGACCGGCCCACCAGCGGCGCTATAATCCTGGCGAAAACCTCCAAGGCTCTCACCCGGCTCACCGCGTCCTTCCGGGAACGGGATGCTATTAAAATCTACTGGGCCGTCACCGAAGCGCCGCCGGAGAATCCTGAGGGGGAGCTGGTGGACTGGATAAAAAAAGACGGCCGCATCAACACCTCGAGACGGGTGAAAGCCGGCAGTCCGGGTGCCAGGGAAGCCAGGCTCCGATACCGGTTACTGGGGGCATCCGAACGTTACTGGCTGATGGAAGTGGAACTCCTCACCGGCAGGCATCATCAGATCCGTGTCCAGCTTTCGGCCATCGGCTGCCCGGTGAAGGGCGACCTGAAGTACGGGGCAAAGAGATCGAACCGTAACGGCGGTATTCATCTGCATTCCCGGCGCCTGGAACTGGCCCACCCCACCCGGGACGGCCGGGTGGTGATTATCGCGCCGCCTCCTGATGATCCGGTATGGAATGATTTTTCATCACGGTTCGGCGGCTCGGATCCGACAGGCGCCTACGTCGAAAAGCCCTCGTGAGCCTCCTGGATAATTTCGACAGGAAATCCGCCGCAGCTCTTCTGAAATGGTTCCGGGAGCACGGTGTCACCTACTCCTGGGCGAATTCATCGGGTTCGCAGGATGCCTGGGGCATCTGGGTTTCCGAAGTGATGCTTCAGCAGACCACCGTCACCGCCGTTGAGCCCCGCTACCGCCGCTGGATGAAGCGCTTCCCCAGCCCCGAGGCTCTC
>DAOVYP010000371.1 GCA_030635565.1 Spirochaeta sp.
CTATCTCCAGGTCTATTTGAGGGACTTCATCCTGATCCTTTCATTTTTTCGGCGGCGTCTCTCACGGCCTGAAAAATCTGACCATAACCGGTACAGCGACACAGATTGCCGCGGAAGGCCCTGGCAATTTCATCATCTGAAGGATCAGGATTATTCTCCAGCAGAGCCAGAGCGGTAATCAGCATGCCGGGTGTACAGAAACCGCATTGAACGGCTCCGGCGTCTATGAAAGCCTGCTGAATCGGATGCAGTGTACCATCGGGACTTTCCATGCCTTCGACAGTCAGGACCGTTTTCCCGTCTGCAGTTCTGAGCGCTGTCACACAGGGCCGGCGGGTCTTACCGTCGATAAGCACAGTACAGGCACCACATGCTCCGATACCGCATCCGTTCTTGGTTCCGTGCAGACCCAGATCGCTCCTCAGGAAATCGATCAGCCTTTCCTCCCCTCGTTCATCAGGCAGGGCATGACGAATTCCGTTTACTTCAATGACCATGGTCCCACCTCAGATGTCGGATTCAGCGGCAATGTATATGATCTCTGCCCCGTCGCTCTGTAAATTGCGGATGCCAGAGCAGGTGCAATAAGTTCCAGTGCAGGCTCACCGATGCCCTTGCATCCGAAGGGGCTCAAGGGGTCGGCATTTTCAACCATGAGAACCGTTATTTCCGGAACCTCGGCGGAATTGGGAATCTTGTATTTGTTGTAATTCAGACTGGTAATACGTCCTGAATCGACCGTCAGGTTCTCTTTCAGGGTCATGCCCATTCCCTGAACAATTCCGCCGCATATCTGACCTGCAAAAAGGGGCGGATTCACAACCCGTCCGGCATCGTGGGCGGCGACCACCCGGGTCACTTTCACTTTACCGGCGTCATCAACCGTGACTTCCGCCGCCTGACAACTGTAGACATAAGTAAAATAGGGACTTCCACGGCCGGTTTCTTCGTCCCAGCTCACTTCCGGAGCTTTGAAGCTGCCGAAAGCGAAAGGATAATCCCGTTCTTCATACATCACTTTCATAGCCTCATCCCAAGTCAGATGCCAGATGTTTTCATTCCCGGATTCGCAGAAGACAGCGTCGTCGGCAAAACAAACGTCTCCGATTTCTCCACCATTTCGGCCGGTGAGGGTTTTGGCGATGATGGCTTTCACTTTATTGGCGGCATCAACCACCGCGCCGCTTCCCATGAGAGTCCCTCTGGAAGCAACGGTAGTACCACCCTCGGGAACCTGACTGGTGGTTGATTCAGCGTAGTGGATGCGATCCAGCGAAACGCCCAATTCTTCCGCCATCGCCAGCATCATCGCCGACTGGGCACCCTGACCGTTTTCATGAATCCCGGTTTCCATCAGGATCGAACCGTCGAACTGGGCATTCACCACGCAGGAGCAGAAATCCTTGGCTTCGGCACCGACACTGGCCCCCCGGTAGGAAATTGCCAGACCGATTCCGTAGAGTTCCTCACCTTCCCCGTAACTGCAATCCTTGAGCTTGTCCTCGAAACCGATTTCTTCGATGACGGCATCCATCACCTGTTCCATACTCACCACGTGATCGTCCAGCACCTGACCGGTGACGGTTTCATCTCCCTGACGCAACAGGTTACGACGGCGAATTTCCACCGGGGAAAGTTTTAAGGCTTCGGCGGCTTCGTCCATGAGGCTTTCAACGGCGAAATTCACCTGGGGAGAGCCGAATCCACGGAATGCGCCGGTGTAGACGTTGTTGGTGGCCGCGGCACGGACATCGGCGTGAGCGGAGGGAACACGGTAGGGACCGCAGCATTGGGCCGCCGATCGCCATGTAGACCAGGGTACCGTCGAGGTGTAGGGCCCCGAATCAGCCAGAATATCCGCCGAAGCGCCCTTCAGGACACCGTTTTTATCAAATCCGAACCTATAGGTCATGCGGTATGGCGGACGCTTGTAGCTCTCAATGAAGCTCCATTCCCTTTCATAGATAATCTTTACCGGCCGCCCCGTCATCAATGTCGCCAGAACGGCCCGGCCGGCAACGGCACTCGCCGTGTCATCCTTACCGCCGAAACTCCCCCCGACCGGATGGTTGAATACCTCCAGCCGGGAAAACGGAAGACCAGTCCAGGCTGAAATGAAGCGTCGGGTGCTCACCGGATGCTGCAGACTCCCGTAGACTTCCAGTGTACCGTCCTGCCGGGGAAAACAAATCGCTCCCTCAGCCTCGAGATAGGCGTGTTCGAACCATCCGGTATAAAAATCCCTCTCGATAATCAGGGATGATTCGGTCAGAGCCGATTCAGCGTCTCCTCTTCTCACTTTATGGTGACAGACAAGGTTATCCTTCCCGTCAACCCGCAGAGATTCGGTACCCGGGAGAAGAGCATCATCGGGATTCAATATCGGTGTCAGGTCTTCGGCTTCCAGGCCGACATGTTCTGCGGCCGTCATCGCCTGGGCACGGGTCTCGGCCACAACCAGGGCGTAAGGCTCGCCGGCGTATCGGATTTCCCCTTCGGCCAACAGAGGCAGATCGTGATCGATCTGCCCGAATCGAACCTGCCCGGGTACATCGGCGGCTGTGAGAACTTTAAGTACCCCCGGCATGGCCAGGGCCGCCGCCGGATTGATTCCCAGGATGAGGGCAAGAAACCGGTTCGACAAGACCGGGACGGCATGCACCATACGTGGAAAAATATAGTCGTCGGCAAATTGAGCCAGGCCTGTCACTTTGGCACGGGCATCATTCCGAAAGGCAGGTGTTGTTCCGATTCTTGAAGATTTAAGAATTGCGCTCCGTGTAGTACCGCTCATGATTCAATAAGCATACAGGCCAGGGCGTCAGAGGTCATCCAATAATTGATGGAATCGCAAATCGGTAAATTCCCATGTAGAGCCCGGCGGCACCGGCAATGACGAAGAGGTGCCAGATGAAATGCGACCGGGTAAGCTTCTTTGTCATATAGAAGAGCACTCCGGCCGTGTAGGATATACCTCCGATGAACATCCAGCGTATCTGACCGGTCGAGACCGAGGCCAGAAAAGGTCGCCAGAAGAAAATAACCAGCCATCCCATAAGAAGATAGACGGTGATATGCAGGGGCTTGAGCCGGTCCCAGAACAGAAAATTCAGCGCCAGTCCGATGAAGCAAAGAGCCCAGACGGCCATAAGCAGATAACGGCCGGCCCCTGAATTCATCGCCGCCGCATATGGCGTATAAGCACCGGCAATGAGGATGTAGATAGAGGAATGATCCATCAGCCGGAATACCCGTTTCCCTGTCGACACCGGAAGCCC
>DAOVYP010000391.1 GCA_030635565.1 Spirochaeta sp.
GGGGACATCGTCATTTTGTCAGATTCGGGAGACAGATCGCCTCCATAGCCACTTTCGAATATCATAAAGACGGTAACAGGTACGCCGGAGTAATTCACGATATCAGCGTTGCCGGTATGTCATGTACATTCAAGCCTGAGCCGGAGAATATCGACCATATGACGGTTGATGAAATAATTGTGAGTATTCCGGATTACCGTGCCTCACTGAGTGGTCGATTCACCTCAAAGCGAGTTGTCGGTGGGCAGATTATTCATGTATTCCGAATTACAGGGGATGTCTCCGGACAGATCAGGGATCATATTTACGATTTTATCTATTCGTCCCTGGAAACGAAGTTATCCCTCCGTTAAGCGATACATTAGGAGTCAATTATGAGCGATGTTTTTAAAAGTCTCGAACCGGCAATACAGGAACACTTGAAGGTTATCAGGGAAACCAGCGGTCTGCCTGAGAGTGATACGTCACTGGAGCTTCTTGCGGAAGGCTGGAAAGAGAAGGAAGGGGCATTCGACGATCAGGCCCGATCCATGGGCATGGATCAGGCCGATGAATGCAAGGATTCGAGCCGGGGATTCCTGGCCTTAACCTATTCCGGTTCATTGGTTGCCGTCGGGCCGGATAATGGAGGCAGCCGTCGGGCCGTTTACGTCAGCATCGATCGTCGTCGGGATGTTCCGGCACGGGCTGAATCCGAAGATGCGGTTCTCGGCGCTTCAGTCGTCTGCGGACAGGAAATTGTCTTCGACAAGGGTCCCGTAAAGAAAAGTTCGGCGATTTACCGTCTGGCGCTTCTGCCTTCGGCACTGGCTCTTAACGACCAGAATGAACGTCTGGATGAAGCCACCGTCGCCCTGACGAAGGAATTCCAGGCTGTGGATGATACGAGGTTTGACGAGCTTTGATGATTTCCGGTGACGGTGATGGAGAGGCGATACGCGAAATTTTCCATCGCCTGCATGAATCGAAGGTTCTTCCGGCCCTCGGGGATCTTTCCGGGATTCTGGACGCTGTTATCGATGCCCTCGCCGGTGAAAATCCCCTCATACGGCCCCGGGATCGGGCCGGCATGCCGGGGGGGCTGATTCTTCTCGATTCCAACATCACGACGATCCTGGTTCCCGATCTCCATGCCCGTACCGGATACATGGATTCCCTTATCGAAATGGAAATTGCCGGCCAAGCGCTGCTGGACGGATTGATTGAAGGTTCCCTCCAGGTTCTCTGTGTCGGCGACGGCTTCCACAGTGAAGCTCGGGGAGCCGAGCGCTGGCGCCGGGCCTGGAAAGAATACAAGGGGGGATTCCGGCGTCATGCGGCCATGGACGATGAGATGCGGGAAGGATTATCCCTGATGGGCATGGTGATGATTCTGAAAACGGCGTTCCCCGATCGTTTTCATTTCCTGAAAGGGAATCATGAGAACGTTGCCAACGTGGAAACCGATGGCAACCGCCCTTTCGGCAAGTATGCCTGGGAAGGTCAGATGGTAAGGGACTGGTTCATTGAGTTCCTGGGTGACGACATGCTCGATCGATGGGCCGATTTTGAAAACTCACTTCCGATTCTGGCCGTGGGAAACCGGTTTCTCGTCTCTCATGCCGAACCCCGGAGATTTTACAACCGCGAACGGATGATAGAATACCGGGGTGATGATGAACTGATCTTTGACTTCACCTGGACTGGAAACGGAGAAGCGGAACAGGGAAGTGTGGGGGCGATGCTTGAACACTACCTCGCCGGCGATTTTGAGAATGCCCTGTACTTCGGCGGTCACCGTCCCGTTCGCGGTCTCTACGGTCTCAGGGCCGAAAAGCGTTATGTTCAGATACACAACCCCGAACGCAACATCGTTGCAGTTCTCAAAAGCGACAGGGATCCTGACCCCGATCGGGATATACGGACGATTGAGGGAGATTATGCATGAGTGAAGCAAAAAGCAGGGCAAAAAAGTCATCTTCACCCAGGAGCGCCGGGAAGAAGATCGGCAAATACCAGAACGCAGTGCTGCTGGCCAAAGGCGGAATGGGGGCCATATACAAAGCGGATCATCCCACCCTGGACCAGCCGATTGTTCTGAAAATGCTCACTCTCACGGGTAATGATCAATTTGCCCAGAGATTCCAGCGGGAAGCCACCATCATGATGGGTTTCCAGCATGTGAACATCGTCAATTACTTCGATCACTTCAAAACCGCGAATTCTTACTGCATGGTGATGGAGTTTGTCGACGGCTGTGCGGTTTCCCAGCTGTTGGAGAAACACCGCTATCTGGATGACGATGTCGCCCTCCTCATTCTCCGGGATACGATGCGGGCTCTTGTCTTCGCCCATGAAAAGGGTGTGGTGCATCGGGATATCAAGCCGGCCAACATTCTCATCTCCTCAAAGGGGGAGGTGAAACTCACGGATTTCGGAATCGCCCACAATAAAGCCGTGGATACAGATGGTCTGACTAAGGAGGGGATGACCCTGGGTACTCCTTCCTACATGGCGCCTGAACAGTTTCGGGACGCCGGGAGCGTCGACGGCAGGGCCGATGTGTATTCCGCCGGTGTGCTTCTCTACGAATGTCTCACCGGTCGCAAGCCTTTTGCCGGATCGTCATTACCTGAGCTGCTGGAACGGATCAGGAAGAGCAAGTACGAAAGGCTCCGGAAAATCAGGCCCGAATCCTCATCGTTGTCCAGACGTATCATCCGGCGGGCCATGCGTTCCAAACCGGAATTGCGCTATCGGGACGCCAGGCGGATGCTCCGGCCTCTGGATCGTTACATCGGCCGGAGGAATGAAGATGCCATCCGGCGCCGCCTTGCCGATCTGGTGGCGGACCGCCGTCGCGGTGAAACCGGCTCCAAGCCGGGAAAACGCCACATCATCCGCATCGCGTTGACAACTCTGGCCGGATTGACGGGCCTTGCCCTGTTAACCGGAGTTTGGTGGATCCTGGCACTGGCGGGTTTCATGCCGTCGGTTTTGCTTCCCGGCAATATCGGGGGTATCCGCCTGGAGGTTCCACTCCCGGAAGGTTCCATGCTGCCGCCCCATGTATCGCTGGATGTTTACCAGTTCGATTCGATGGATTTGAACGGTGTGATCGAAATCAGGTCCGGA
>DAOVYP010000560.1 GCA_030635565.1 Spirochaeta sp.
ACTATACTATAGATATGAGTAAATTCGCAAAACGCCTGATAATACTGGCCGTCATCATCGCTGTTTTCCTGATCCTCTGGTTCTTCACAGCTCTGGGAGATCTGGTCGACTTCAAATCCCTGTTCGATAACCGGGCAGCCCTGCTTGAGAAGGTGAATACCCGGTATGCACTGGCTGTGATTGTGTACATCGGCGTCTATATCGTTGCTACCGCCTTGTCCATTCCCGGTGCAACGGTACTCACCCTGTTGGGAGGCTTCTTCTTCGGTCCCTGGTTGGCGACCGTATACGTCAACGTCGGAGCCACCCTGGGTGCTTTCATCATCTACCTGGCCGCACGGTACTTTCTGGGTGACGGCATTCAGTCCAAATACGGAGAGAAACTGGAGAAGTTCAATCGGGAAATTGAGGAAAACGGGCAGAATTATATGTTGACTTTGCGACTTGTTCCGATTTTTCCGTTCTTCCTTGTGAACCTGTTCGCCGGTGTCACCACCATAAAACCAAGGCAGTTTCTCTGGACCACCGCACTGGGCATCATCCCCGGGTCTTTCGCATATGCATGGCTTGGCTTTGCCGGAGCGACTATCGGCGAAGGTGCCCCATGGCAGCTCTTCGTTGCCCTTGGACTTCTGGCGGCATTAAGTCTGATTCCCGTTCTAACGAGAAAGTTGAAAAAAGGTAAGCCGGAAGACAGCGGAGCGGAAAGTCACCCCGCTGTCTAGATCCGGGTCATTTCGTCTCGTTCAGATCCCAATCGTAGTCATACTTAAACGATCCGGATGCGCCGCGGATGTCTTCCGCGGTTTTCGGATCGGCGTATTGCAGCAGGTGTGCTTTGAGTTCATCTTTGTTTCCGAAATCTTCCTTGTACCAATTGTATATGGATGAAAGCTTGAGGCGGCGTCCGTCCCGTTCAACACCCCGGGGGTGATTCACATAGGAACGGGCCGCGTCATTCAGCATCGTATCCAGATTTTCGCCGGTATAGGGTTTTGACGCCAGGTTGGGACAGCCTATGCTGGCGCAGTTCACGGCGTAATGAATCCTGGGATCACCCCAGATGGGGCGAAGTATCCCATGCTCAATATCATTGAGGGATAAATCCACACCCTTTACTGTTACCAGCGAGGCTTTCCACGGC
The DNA here is from genome assembly GCA_030635565.1 of Spirochaeta sp. Classification (GTDB taxonomy): domain Bacteria; phylum Spirochaetota; class Spirochaetia; order DSM-2461; family DSM-2461; genus UBA2779. Next base: position 1,145 of record DAOVYP010000560.1, read on the forward strand.
CCCCCACGGCTGCCGGGCAATGATATGTCCTTGATGCTGTCAACAGGGTAATGATCCAGAATCACCTTGATGGTGAGGGCGTTGTAGAAGTTGATCCAGTAGGCCATCTGCTCATCTTTGTCCATCCCGGCGACGTCAACTTGCTGCAGCCTGTTCAGATATGAATCCAGGATACCCCGATCGGCGGCAGACACGGCGGCATAGTCAAAAAGATTGATTCCCGAGGGATGGGCATCATCGATATATGTTCCCAGCAGAGGTCCCCAGGCACTGTGATCGATGGTGACTGAGGAACCCTGACTGTAGGCTTTAAACTCATCCGCCGGTGACTCGGCGGCAGCGGATGCCAGTACCATGAGTGTCATGGCCAGGGCTATGGTGATGGAACGCAGGTATTGTGGTCGAGAATGAGAGGTCATTCAGAAGACTCCTTATCGGATGGAATCCGTCCGTCCAGACCATTCTCACGGGCAAAACGGACAATACAGGTGAATCGAAACACAGCGGTTCCGGTCATCAAAGCATTGAAGATCCAGAGTAACCAGAGAGATGCACCCGGAAAGACGAGCATCAGCCCGAAGAGGATGATTGTTTCGGTCCTCTCAACCAGGCCGCCTTCGTAGTGAAGGGACTTTTTTCCGGTGTTCGGGAACAGGCTTCCAGCCAGTAGAAATGCGGAGAAATTGATGATAACCAGGGCCAG
>DAOVYP010000390.1 GCA_030635565.1 Spirochaeta sp.
AATTACGATAAGGTAATAGAGAGTCATCATAACGTCGGTAACCCCATTGTACAGGCCCAACGTGCCGACGGGGAACTAATCGAACCTCTCGAGAAGCTGTACAAGGACGAAGTACGGCGCCTGGGTGAGCTTCTGGGCGTTCCATCCACCATCGTGTGTCGTCATCCCTTTCCCGGTCCCGGTCTGGCCATTCGGATTCTATCCGACGTAACAGAAGAAAAATTAAGTATCTTGCGGCAAGCCGATGCTCTTTACATCTCTGAACTCCGGGAGCGGGGTCTATACGATCGAATCTGGCAGGCATTCTCGGTTCTGCTTCCGGTTCGGTCTGTCGGTGTTACCGGAGATACCAGAGATTACGGTTATGTCCTGGGCCTGCGCGCCGTTGTGAGCCTTGACGGCATGACGGCGGATGTTTTTGATTTCCCCACGAAAGATCTGTTGGAGATTTCAGCGAAAATCACCAATACGGTGAAGGAGATCGGCAGGGTTGTGTACGATATCTCATCCAAGCCGCCCGCTACCATCGAGTGGGAATAGCCCTTCATTATTATTTTATGACCCGCGGCCGTGGGTCTTTTTTCTTTAAACACGGGTGATATAATCAAATCATGAAGCGTTTACGATACGATTGGACTGTTTTTTTGTTTAGCGCCCTATTGTTGACCTCTTGCGCCCTCGGTGAGAAAGAAGCCGAATTCGGGGGTTATGGAGATCCCGGTGCACCAAAGGCCTCCCGGAGTGAGGCTATGCCGGCCGCAGAAATGCAGGCAGCCGATGTCATGGAAGAATCAGTCTCTGAGGGAAATGTTCCGGAACAGATTGATTCCGAATCAGAGAGCGGCGAAACCGATCGCAAGAGGATTTACAACGGCTCGGCGGGCTTAATCGTCGAAGATATGGAAAATACCCGTCAGGATATTGAATCTCTTACCATGGAATCGGGGGGTTATGTAGAAAGCAGCTTCAGCGATTATCTGGTTCTCAGGGTACCTGCTGAACTTTTTGACAAAATATTCGAGGCCATTCTTGAGATGGGCAGGGTTGAATACAGCCGGGTCGAGACCTGGGACGTTACCGAGGCCTTTGCCGATATTGAACGTCGACTTGATACAGCGGAGGAAACCCGAAAACGTCTCTACACGCTGTTGGAAGAAAGCACCGACCCCAGTGAACGAGCACTGATTCTCAGAGAAATCGGCCGACTCACCGAAGAGATCGAATCCCTGAAGCAGCAAATGGCGATTATGAACGCCAGGATTTCGTTTTCCAGAATCACCGTGCAGTTGATTCCGCGTATACAGGGTGATTTGTCAAGGAATGACATTCCTTTCGGATGGATCGCGTATCTGGATCCCCTGTATCCGGCGGGTGAAAAGCTTCGAACCAAAGTATCGCTCGACCTTGGCGGGCAATTCGCCGTGTTCTCCCGTGAGAAAGTATTCCTGGCCGAAGACAGTGATGGCATGCAAGTCATTATTTCCACGGTTCCGAACAGCCCACGTGGCGACAATAACTTCTGGCAAAGAGCTCTTGCTTTCCATCTTGAGCCGTTTTATTCCGAAATGACTGAAATAAAACAGAATTTCGGTGATGAAGAACTCCTCGGAGTCGAGCTGGTCAGCAAGGACAGGGAACCATTCAGGTATTTTGTCGGCATCATATCAGACGGACGGGATTTGCATATTATTGAGATTTTCTCTCCTGTTGCCACCGTTGATTTTGAACCCATATATGCGTCCCTGAAATTGGGAGAGATAAAATGAAAAGAATATTTATCCCGTTAATGATGCTTACAATTCTTTCCCTGATCGTCGGAGCCGACGAAGTTGATACGCTTCATGTTGTCGTAGATGCCCGGGTTCTGGTATTCGACAGAACAGCAGCCTCAGCAGAGCTGGCGTCATGGGCGGAAGACAACGACGGATATTTTACATGGAAATCGGAAGAATCCGTTAGAATCCGAGTCCCTGATGAAAAAATCAAACCTTTCCGAGGGTTCCTGGAAAACTTGAGTGAAATCGTTCTTCAATACGATCAGTCAACTTTTGATCTGAGAGAAAATCTTCTTCGAAGCCGATCAGCCCTTGAAGCCAGAGAAGAAATCCTTGCGAAGAATATCACTTACCTGAGCTCCTCCGATGTCGAGGGAACCCTTGAACTCGAGAGGGAGATTCGGCGCCTTATGAATGAGGTTGACAGTTATCGCGGGCAATTGAGGCGCCTCGAACACGACAGGAGAATGGCGGTTATCCAGGTGGAATTGAGTTTCCAGCACCAGACGATTCCCGACAGCCGCCCTTCGCGCTTTGACTGGATTAACGGTATGGATTTCTACGAATTCATGAATGCCTATATTATGAATAACAGTGGAATCAGTTTCGGTTCCCCGCCGATTCCTCTCCCTGACGGTTTTGCCGTTGTTGATAAAGCCCCTGTCTATCTGGCCGTATCACCCGAAGGAGTACGGCTGAGGGTGAAAAAAGTAAAAAATTATCCTGAACAGACTATCGATTTCTGGGCAAATACCCTGTCGTCGGATTTGAGCAATCGCGGTTATCAGGAAATCGAGACAAACGCGGGTTCAGATTGGGGTGATGATAAACCCTTTGTTTCCAGCCTCTGGGCGATGCCCTGGGGGACTGAGGATTATCTCTATCTGACTGCATTAAGGCTGAACGGCAAGAAAATTGAGATTCTCGAGATGGCGGGTAAAGCGGAATACATGATGAATTATCTCGGGGAGTGACTGATCTGATTCCCTCATATATGATCGTCGACATTCGTAGAGGAAATCTGACAGACTTCCAGGCCCCAATTTCTCTGCATATAATATAGTTCCCGGCAGCCCCGGGGCTATGGAGGTGCTAATAACATATCGTATTTGCACCAGGGCGGAATCGAACCCCTATCTTTAGCTTGGAAGACCATTCCAAGGGCTTGTTTCACATTTGACCCGGGTGCGCCTTTGGACTTATCAACTCAACCTGAGTTCTACTACCTATCGAACAAAAACAGGTGTACACTCTTTCTTAGAGGACGGTATGAAGAATCCATAGCGTGCAAAATGTAACATGTAGCGTGCAAAATGCACACTACCTCACCGCAGCCGCC
>DAOVYP010000185.1 GCA_030635565.1 Spirochaeta sp.
GAAGCCCTGGCCGACGGCGCCGTCAGGGAAGGGATTCCCCGGACAATTGCTTATGAGATCGCGGCGCAGGCGGTCTCGGGATCCGCCAGACTTGCTGCCGATTCCGGGCTGCACCCCGGAATTCTGAAAGACCAGGTCTGTTCACCCGGGGGAACAACTATTGAAGCCGTATCGACCCTGGAAGAAGCGGGATTCAGATCGGCGATTATACGGGCAGTTTCCGATTGTACAGCCAAGGCCAGGGAACTCGGTGCCAAGTGAAAGAGACAATTAAAACCAGTGTCGAGATGATCTGCTCGGTCAGTGAACTTGCCAATCTCTTCCGTCAGGGCCAGGATATCAGGGGATTCCTGTTACAGGTCGTTCAAATCGTCAGTCATCATATGCAGTCCGACGTCTGCTCGATATTCCTGTATAACGAGCAGAAGGACCATCTGGTTCTGGAAGCGACCGCCGGCCTTAATCCCGATATGGTGGGGCAGCTGACTCTTCTTTCAGGAGAAGGACTGACCGGTCTGGCGCTGAAGGAACTGCGCCCCATCAGGGAAGGCCGGGGAAGGGATAATCCCTACTTCAAGTACATTCCGGAAAGTGGAGAAGACCGCTTCGAATCTTTCCTTGCTGTTCCCATCATTCGGGGCATTCATCGTGTCGGTGTTCTGGTACTCCAGGACGAAAGAAGCTCACGGTTCAGCAAGTCCGACGCCCAGGCCCTGAAAGCCATCGCCTCGCAGTTGGCTGCAACCCTGGAAAATGCACAGCTTCTCATGGCTCTTCACGGAAAAAATGAGCCATCCGCAACAAACACAGAGGCCAGCCGTCTGATCAGGGGCACGCAGGTAGTTGAAGGCGTCGCTTTGGGACAAGCCTACCAGATGGAAGGTCCCGGGTTCGAAGACAAGCTCATCTCCGCATGCGACGATTGCTACCGTACAACCATCGAAGATTTTCACCGGGCCATCGACAGTACGGAACGTCAGCTTGAAGAACTTCAAAACCGTCTGGAAGAAGAACTGGCCGATGTCGCATCCCTCATCTTCAGTGCCCATCTGCTGATGCTTCGGGACGAAGGGTTCTCGGGGGAAATGGCCAATCTGATCAACGAAGATACCCCTCCGAGCGATGCGGTCATACATATTGCCAATAATTACATCACCCTTTTCGCAAACAGCGACAATCCCCGGATGCGGGAAAAAGTACTGGATATCAAGGATCTGGGTCACCGCATCCTTGAGAATCTTCTTGAGGAAGAAGGGGGGCATGGTGATTACAGCGGACAGATAATCCTCACCAATGAGCTCCTCCCCTCGGAATTGTTGAAACTGGCCGCTCAGAATGTTGAAGGTTTGGTTCTTTATGGCGGTGGCGTCACGGCTCATGTCAGCGTTCTGGCCCGATCCCTTCTGGTCCCCCTCCTTTTTACTGAGGATGAAAGTATCTTCCGGATACCATCCAACACACCCCTGGCCCTGGATACACATCAGGGGCTGCTGATCGTCAATCCGGATGACAACGCCCGAAAACGAATCACTCAGCTTATCGAAAGTTCGGACCGGATCGATGAACTGGAAAACGCCGCCATGCCGGAAACCCACACCGCAGATGGCGAGCGTGTTTTTTTACGCGCCACAGTCAACCTTCTTTCCGACCTGAAACTTGCCAGGCGCCTGAAGGCGGAAGGAATCGGCCTGTACAGGAGCGAATTCCCGTTTCTGATCCGCAGCGATTTCCCATCCGAGGAAGAGCAGTACCTTATTTACAAACAGGTAGTCGACGGACTGGATAATTCATTGGTTACCCTGCGGACGCTGGATGTGGGTGGAGACAAGATTCTCAGCTACATTCCTGATGCCGGGGAGGCCAATCCCTTCCTGGGTCTTCGGGCCATCCGATTCCTGTTGGAGAATAAAAAGGTTTTTGTCGGTCAGCTCAAAGCCATGATACGGGCCGGTGGCAATAAACAGATCCGCATTCTGTTTCCTCTCATCTCCTCATTGGATGATTTCCTGAACGCCAGAAAAATCGTCATTAAAAGCCTGGGCTTCCTGAAACGGGACGGATTTGGTCAATTCCCCATGCCGAAACTCGGTGCGATGATTGAGTTGCCTTCCGCCGTTGAAATGGCTCCCGAACTTTCCAGAGAAGCGGATTTCCTGTCACTGGGAACGAACGATCTGGTTCAGTACATGCTGGGCGTCGACCGGACGAATGAAAAAGTCGCCGACCTATTCGATGTCAGGCATCCTGCGGTCCTCCGTGCGGTGAAAAGGGTGAATGATGCCGCAAGAGAAGCAAATTGTCCGCTGTCGGTTTGTGGAATCATGTCCAAGGACCCCCGAACCGTGTACTATTTGATGGGACTGGGGGTGCGGGAATTTTCCATGGAACCGGGAAAGATTCCCGGTATGCAGGAAGCCGTATCACGAATGGACATTCAGCAGGCAGGCAGGGATGCCGAAATCCTGTCCGGACTCGGCACCCAGGAAGAGATTCGAAACTATCTGGATTCATTGAAGATTCCTGAGCCGGCGATCTGAGGAGTTCTAAGCGGATCCCGCCAGAAGCGCACTATTCACCGAATCATATTCTTTGATAACCCTGGCGAGGGAGTAGCTTTCAAAGTATTTCATCACGTATTCGTTGGCTCCGTTCCAGAATCGTGTGGCCCGGCAATCCGCCAACCTGACGCATTTATCCGCCAGGACAGTGTCGCTGGCGCAGCAGGGTGTTAATCGGATACCCTCTTCCACAGCTTCAAGAATATCCTTCACGCTGATGTCGGCAGCTTCCCGTGCCAGGAGGAATCCTCCACCGGCACCGCGGATGGACCGTATCAGTCCGTATTTTTTCAGTTTGGTGAAAATCTGTTCCAGAAAGATCGGAGAGAGGTCTTCAACTTCGGTGATTTTCTTGATTGATAGAGGTTTATCATCGCTGTTCAGTGCCAGGTTTATCATGGCCCGGAGTGCATACCGGCCCTTCGTCGTTACACGCATGGAGATATATTACATGAGTGGATGTAAATCTACAATACGAAAGCCGCCCGGAGGCGGCTTCTTGCAATATTTACTGGATAAACGATATCAATTGATCAGAATACGTAACGGACACCAAGGCCGCCGTTCCAGGCGATCCAATCGTTATGAAAGAAACGGAATCCGAAACCGAACTCCCCGAACAGGTTCAAAGGGATGTTGGCAAACGTATATTCCAGGCGCAAGTCGGCCACTATATCGATATAGAAAGTATTGCCGAAAATAAAATTCACCTGCGGACCGAGGGAAAGGGGCATCACGCCCGCGTCACCGATGGGAATATTCACCAGGGTGAAAAGCCCGTTAGCACTGATGAGAGCAGACTTGGTGAAGATAAAATTATATCCGGCGGTTATATTCCCTTCGAACCAGTTTGAAAACCGGTATCCGAAAGTCACACCCGAAGGGTAACCGAGCAGTAATCCGAGTTTGGCCCGGCCGTCAGGAGGAGCCTGCAGGGTCTTGATTTCCTTGTCCTCTTTAACGCTTTGTGCGGTTAAAGCCCCTGAAACGAGCATCAATACAACCAATACCAACAATAACTTTTTCATATTTCAATCCTTCGGGTTAAATTAAACTATCTCTCCAAGTATATACATTAAAAATATAAAATAAACAGTATAGGTAATTTCAAAAATCCCGGATTTTCGAAATTACCCAGACCTTTAGTTAAGTTATTTTATTATCAGATAAGAAAATAACTTTACGACCAAATAACTGAGGATCTTTCAGAATAGTAATTTTGAAAGATCCTCAGTAGACACCTCGAATAAATCCGGAAAAACGTCTCCTGATTCGCCCCTAGAAAGCCTTGGTTGTTACCCGGTTCAGCCGGGAAGCGAAGGACACGGGATCCTTGAGAGTTACGCCCTCCACAAGAAGGGCCTGCTCATACAGAAGGTTGGCGACATCTTCCACCAGGTCGTCATCCGAAGCGTCGGCCAGCCCCTTCACGACGGGATGATCTGGATTCACTTCAAGAATGAATGTAGCTTCCGGTATATCCTTCTGACCCATAGCCTGAAGCATCTGGCGCATTTGGGCCGAGGGATCACCATCGTCCGATACCAGGCAGCTGGGAGCGTCCGTCAGCCTTGCCGATGCGACAACCTCCTTAACCGCTTCTCCGAGAACTTTCTTTATTTTCTTGAGTACCGGCTTGGCGTCCTTTTCCTTCTTCTTGTCGTCGTCGGTTTTCAGATCGTCCAGGGCACCGGAACGGTTGATGGCCTTGAGTTCCATTTCCTTGAAGGGACCGATCATCGGGGTGACGATCTCGTCTATTTCATCCTTCATGATGAGAACTTCGTAACCTTTTTCCTTGTAAGCCGCCAGAAGCGGGGACTTTCGCAGTGCATCCTCGTTCTCACCGGCCAGGTAGTAAATGACTTTCTGATCCTCCGGCATCCGGTCTTTGTAGGCCTCGAGGCTGGTCCAGCCTTCCACCGCCGTCGACCTGTAACGGACCAGGTTGATTAGATCGTCCTTATGAGTCCAGTCGGAATACATCCCCTCCTTCAGAGGTCGATTGTACTGTTCTATGAACTCGGCATATTTCTCCTCATTTTCCGACAACTTCTTGAATTCACTCAACAGCTTTTTAACCGAAGCCTCCCGGATCTTGGCCATCACCCGGTTCTGCTGAAGGATTTCACGGCTGACATTCAGAGGCAGGTCTTCCGAATCAATAACCCCCCGGACGAAACGCAGGTAAACCGGCAGGAGTTCCTTATCGTCATCGGTAATAAAAACACGTTTGACATAGAGCTTCACACCGGGCTTGTAATCCGCTTGAAACATGTCCATTGGAGCGGTCTTTGGAATGAAGAACAGGGTTGTGTATTCCAGGGTACCTTCAGCCTGTAGATGGATACGATGCATGGGATCATCGGAATCATGGGAGATGGTCTTGTAGAATTCGTTGTAATCATCATCCTTGAGCTCGGACTTGGACCGCTTCCACAGGGCGCTTGCGGCATTCACCTGTTCGTCCTTCTTCTCGGTTTTCTTCTCGTCACCGGACCCGGTGGTTACACTCCAGAACAAGTGAATTGGAAAAGCGATGTGATCGGAATACTTCTTGATAATCGTCTTTACCTGCCACTGGGAATCGTACTCCTTACCGGCGTCATTGAGATTGAGGATTACCGTTGTTCCCTGGCTCTCCCTTTCGGCTTCTACGACGCTGTATCCCGAATTACCGTCGCTGGTCCATTTCCAGGCCGTATCTTCACCGGCTTTTCTGGATATCACCTCAACGGAATCGGCTACCATGAAGCAGGAATAAAACCCGACGCCGA
>DAOVYP010000433.1 GCA_030635565.1 Spirochaeta sp.
ACAGAGTGTCCCTAACCCTGGTGCATTCCAGGTAACCCCAAGGGTATCGAGAGACAATTTCAGGGCGGCTTTCGGTGGAGAAGCTTGATTTCCAAGCGAAATGAGAGGAGTGAACTGGTTCATTCTGTCGGGATCGTTCCTCGGCTCTCGCCTCCGGTACGACCCTTGATCCGAATGAGTGCCGGAAAAGCATGGTTTCATTCCCCGCGGCAGAGCCCTGGGGTATGAAACCATGCATTCACAATCGAAACAAATCATGTAATTATAATTGAACTCCAGCTCCCCTGGAACTTGATTATAAAACACCAGGGTTAGGGACACTCGAAAAGTTTCAAACTGTAAATTCGATAAACGACCTGTGATGATAGGTTTCTCCGGGACAGAGCACCGTCGATGGGAATTCGGGCCGGTTCGGTGCATCGGGAAAATCCTGAGGCTCCAGGCAGAATCCGCCGTTTTTCAGGAAAGGCCTGCCCTGTAGGAAATTCCCCGTATAAAACTGTACTCCGGGTCGGTCGGTATACAGTGTGAGTTTCCTGCCGCTTATCGGGTCCAGGGCTTCGACGGCAATTCTCAAATCCCCGGTATCTCCGTCAATGACGAAACAGTGGTCGTACCCCCCCGGTACTTCATGCATTTTCCGGAAAATCGGTTTCATTTCCCTGAAATCGAATGGCGTACTATCGACATTCCGAATCTCTCCGGTGGGAATGGCTCCATCGTCCACAATCAGATAACGGGTTGAGTGGAGTTTTATCTCCTGTCCCTTTATCGATCCCGAGGAAGCCCCGGCCAGGTTCCAGTACGCGTGGTTGGTAATATTGACGATGGTGGTTTTATCGGTTTCCGCATGGAAATCCATATAGAGCCGCCCCTTTTCATCCAGGGCATAATCAGCCCGGATCTTCAACTCTCCCGGATAGTTCTCTTCACCATCGGGACTGACAAGAGTGAAAACCACGCCGCTGCGGTCACCTTCGGAATAGGGTTCCGCATCCCAGATTCTTGTGTTGTAACCCCTCTCTCCACCGTGAAGGTGATTCGGACCGTTATTGCATACCAGTTCGTAGTCGTTTCCTTCGAGAGAAAACTTCCCCAGTGCGATTCTGTTGGCAAAACGACCGCAAGTGGCCCCGAGGTAACCTTCAACACTTTGATAGCGTGAAGCCTCTTTAAATCCAAGTGTCACTTCTTCAACCTCTTCGTTCCGATCAGGTTGCATCACCGAAACAATGGTAGCTCCCCAGTCACTGAGACCGAGACTGAGTCCTGATGAATTCTCTATGGTCCACGAACTGGCTTTATCGCCTTCGGGCGTGGTTCCGAAGGGCCGGCTTGTAATAGTCATGATTTAAGTATAGGGGATTAATAACAACACTTGCCGATAATTGATGAGATGAAATCCCGAATTTTAACCCTTATTGCAATATTGATTATTTTTTCGGCACTGTCGGTTCATGCCCAGAAGGCTCCCGGGCCGGGAGAGCTGGCGGAGGCCACGGCCGCCGGTAATCTGAGTCAGATTAGCAGCCTGTTGATTCGGGGTGCAGATCCGGATCAGCCCGATATAACGGGGCGAACGGCATTGATACACGCTCTGCTGTCCGGTCGGCATGAATTGGTGATAAAGATTCTTGACGCAAATGCGGATCCCGACAAATCCGGCTCGAACAATCTCACTCCACTGATGAAAACCATACTGATGTCCCGGCAGGATCTGTTGATCCTTCTTCTCTCCCGAGGAGCAGACCCGAATTTAATCATGGATACACCATCACCTGATGTGCAGCCCGTTTCCGCCCTTTCACTTGCTCTTAACAGGGGTGAGTATGATATCGCCCGGATACTCACCGATGAGGGTGGAAATCCGCTGCTTCTGGCCGATCCGGCCCAGGCTGCGCCGAATCCTCTGAATCTGCCTGAACTGAAGGTTCCTCTGGATGCAAGATTGTGGCGGAATGCGGCCAATCTGAAGGACGCTGTGAATTCGCCGGATTGGGATGCCGGGAATGACGAATGGAATCTGCACCGGGCCGCCAGGGATAACAACTGGAGACTGATCCGGGATGAAGCCGACGACGGACGCCCTCTGGATAAGCAGGATGAACTAGGTGTGACCGCGTTGATGACCGCGGCCTGGCACGGGAATGAGTCGATTGTGTCCCTGCTTCTTCAAAGAGGCGCCGATCCGCTGATAATCGATATGAACGGGAGTGACGTACTGTGCTATGCCGCTGCCGCCGGCAGGATGAGTATCGTGGAACACGTTCTGACTGCCATCGATATGGAAACCTATAATCCTGAGAAATCCGCCCTGTATTACGCCGTAGGAGCTCGTCGGCATGTAGTTCTTGATCAGCTGCTGAATGCCGGTCTGTCACCTGTCGGTACCGATGAGGAAGGCATCACCCTGCTGATGATAGCCGCCTGGATCGGTGATGTTTACGCCGTGGGCAAACTCATGCCGTTAATCGACGGAGCGGCCATGGATGATGCCGGCCGTACGGCTCTTGAATGGAGTGCCGCAGCATTCGACAGGGACCGGAGTATCGGCAGGGAAGTAAACGACCCCGATAGAGCTGCCAGACATTATCCTGTGGCCCGTCTGCTTGCAGGACGTTTGAGAAATCCGTTGATATTCAGTACTCAGCCGGCAACTGATATCCAACAAGAGGTTGTAGATGCATGGTCGCCAGGCCTGAATTTCGACGCCGGCGATGACTGGCGGGACAAACGGCCCTCACCGGTTCCGGCAATTCCCGGAGATGGGTATTTGACACTCT
>DAOVYP010000372.1 GCA_030635565.1 Spirochaeta sp.
TGGCGGGAATGGTGACAGGAATCGGTATCGGGCTTGTGACCGAATGGTTTACCGGCACCGGAACCAGGCCGGTGAAGAGTATAGTCAAGTCGGCGGTCACAGGCCCGGCTACCACGCTTATAACCGGAATGGGCATGGGTATGCTCTCCACTCTGTTTCCTATCATCCTCATCGCTGCAACGGTGTTTGCCGGTAGTGCCCTGGCCGGGCTTTATGGAATCGCAATCGCCGCCGTGGGAATGCTGATGACCCTGGGGATACAGCTGGCGGTGGACGCCTACGGACCCATCGCGGACAATGCCGGAGGCCTGGCGGTGATGTGCGATTTCCCGGCCGGTGTACGGGAAATCACCGACGAGCTCGACAGCGTCGGGAACACCACCGCAGCCGTGGGAAAAGGTTTTGCAATCGGTTCGGCGGCCCTTACCGGGATTATTCTACTGAACAGTTTTCGTACCACCATGGGTATCGAATCCATCAATCTCACCTCGGCACCGGTGCTCGTCGGCGTCATGCTCGGTTCGGTTCTGCCTTACGTGTTCAGCGCCCTGGCGATGAATTCCGTCGGCAGGGCCGCCTTCGAGATGATTGAGGAAGTGCGTCGGCAGTTCAAGGAGACACCTGAGATTCTTGATGGTGACGAACTGCCGGACTACAACCGATGCATTGCTATCTCCACCCAGAGTGCCCTGGAGCAGATGCGTCTGCCGGGACTCATCGCCCTGGCCGCTCCGGTAGCAGTCGGTTTTGTCGGCGGTCCGGCCATGTTGGTGGGACTCCTGGTGGGGGTTACCGCCAGCGGTGTCGTCCTGGCAATTTTCCTGGCCAATTCCGGGGGAGCCTGGGATAACGCCAAGAAGATGATTGAGGCCGGCGAAGCAGGGGGGCGGGGGAGCGTAGCTCATAAATCCGCCATCATCGGGGATACCGTCGGGGATCCCTTCAAGGATACCGCCGGCCCGTCGCTGAATATCCTTATCAAGCTGATGTCTGTGGTATCATTGGTAATCGCCCCGATGCTCGCCCAAGGAGTCTGATTGTGAGTGATGAATACGAAAAACGCCTGTACGCCATTTTCCATCCGAGCCCGGCTCTTGTCGGGTCCCAACTCAATCCTCAGTCCTTTGCCCGGCATTATCTCTCGGGTTCGGTACGTCACTATTCGGGAAAAATCATCTTCGCCGAGCTGGACTCCGGATTCCGGGATGAGTATTTCCGCATCGATGAGTATATGGACGAGGTGAGGGTCCATGAGGATGGTCGGCCCAAGGCTACGAAATTCATCTCGGTGTACCGTGTGCTGGAGCACCTGGATTTCTCTGCTGTGAAAAAGCTTTTCTTGAGTTCCCCCGAGGGTGCGGTCCTGGGCCTCGAACCCGGTGATGAGATACAAACCCGGGAGCCTGGAATTATGCGGCTCTACGCCCAGATCAATCCGGTTCGAATGCTGGTGCTCACATCGATGGACTTTATCAAATTCGGTGAGGAAGCCACGAACCTCACCCAGGCCAGGAGTGTTCCCTCGCTGCTCTACACTCAGCTGGAGTTCGACGCCGAGCAGTTCCTGCAGGACTTCGAAGTGAACCCTCTGATGCCCCCTCCTGTCCCGAAACTTCACCCATCGAAAATGCGTGATGCCATATTGGAGCTGAGCACTGCCAGAAATAAGGGTTCCAAGGGGCTGCTTCTGGACTCATCCTTCGATGAAATCCCATACCGTATGGTACGTCACGGGTTTATGTTCGCCCGGGCCGGTGAGCACAAGTTTTTTTACATGCCGGACTGGCGTGAGGTGGAGAAAAGTAATTATCGGTTCTGGAAGGCGATGTAGAGGAACAGTAATGTGAGATACGAACGCCAGATAATCATCGATGGCTGGGGAACCGGCGGTCAGGAAAAACTCAAAAAAAGTCATGTCGGCATCGCCGGAATCGGCGGGCTGGGCTCACCGGCGGCCATCTATCTCGCGGCGGCCGGTGTCGGCCGGCTGTCCATCTGTGATTATCAGGACCTCGAGATATCGAATCTGAATCGACAGGTTCTCTATATCACGGATGATGTAGGTAAATCCAAAGTTCAAGCTGCCCGGCAACACCTGACGGCACTCAATCCGGAAATCGATGTCATCGCCCATGAAGAGCCTGTCAGCTCCGAAAATATCGCCGATATTTTCGGAGATTGCGACCTCATTGTTGATTGCCTGGATAACCCGGAGACCCGGCTGATTATCAACGAGTACTGCGTGAAACAATCGATAGCCTTCGTCCATGCCGGGGTGCGGGAATTCTACGGTCAGGTGATGCTCATCAACCCGCCGCTCACCCCCTGCCTGGCCTGTTTTTTTGACGCCGGAGGTTTCGCAGACGATGGCCCCATCCCCATCTGCGGGTCGACGGCCGGAGTCCTTGGAAGTCTGGAGGCGAACCTGGCCCAAAGGTGGCTGATGGGTATGGAGCCCGGGAGCGATGGCGTATTCTTCAGCGTCGATCTTACGACGATGGAAATCAACCGGATTGAGATGACGAAGAATCCGGACTGTCCGGTTTGCGGATGACCCGAATAATTCCGTAATCGGGTCACTATACTGAGGAAGCCATGAGCACTTCGGCTATCGAAGGTGAGCCTCTTAATCGGGATTCAATCCGACCCTCAGTTGCCCGCAGACTTGGTCTTCCAACGGCCGGCATGGGGACGTTCGGTAAGTTATCGGCTGAACAGGATTCCGGGGGAGTCAAACGGAAAGTCAATCACGAGATACAGAAATAATTTCATTATTCCATAGTTTTTCAAGAAATATTTTATAGGGATATATATCGATATCCCCAATCATTCTTGCTGTTGGATCCAGCGATATTACAATTTTTCGTTTAAAATTGATATCTTCTGATAAAGCCTTCAATCCTTTTAAGTGCTTGAAGGAAACCATGTCCGTACCTTTTACTTCTATTGCAATTTTATCTCCAATTACAAAATCAACTTCGTGACCGGCCTTTGATCGCCAAAAGGTTAACTTGTTTTTATTTCTTGAATAATGAAGATAGGCTTTTAATTCCAGAAAGATAAAATGTTCGAATGCTTTTCCAAAGAGTTCTGTTTTAAGTTTAATATATGATCGCTCAGCCAATATATTAGAAACACCAATATCAAAAAAATAAAACTTTGCTGTGGATATGGCTTTTCGTTTTACTGTTTTTGTATATGGTTCAAGTACAGATCCTATTAAGGTATCTTCCAAAACGTGGAAATACTCCCTGATGGTTTTTGCGGGCATTCCCA
>DAOVYP010000442.1 GCA_030635565.1 Spirochaeta sp.
CCCTGAGCAAACAATACCTGCTGTATCTCGGTCGCGTGATCCGGGGAGACCTGGGCAAGTCCATCGTGACACAACAGAAAATTACCGACGAACTCGCCGATCGCCTGCCGGCCACCATTGAGCTGGCTTTCACCGCGACGATATTTGCATCCATCCTGGGAATCGTTCTGGGTGTTGCCGCGGCCCGTAAAAGAAACTCCTGGGTAGACTACTCAACCATGACGGGAGCCCTTGTCGGGGTATCGATGCCGGTGTTCTGGCTGGCACTTGTTCTTATCATGATTTTTTCAGTCGGACTTGATCTGCTGCCCACCGGCGGCCGTATGGATGTTCGACTGTATTTCAGGCCCATAACCAATTTTTATCTCATCGACGGTATCATCATGTGGTTCCGGGAAGGCAAGGCCGACTATTTCGTTTCAGCCCTGAAGCACATTATTCTGCCGACAGTCGCCCTGGGGACCATTCCCCTGGCCATCATCGCACGAACCACCCGAAGCAGCATGCTGGAAGTATTGAAGCAGGATTACGTGAAAACCGCCCGGGCCGCCGGGGTACCGGAACGCAAGGTGGTATTCCGATACGCCCTGCGCAACGCCCTGTTACCGGTTATAACCGTCATCGGCATACAGTTCGGATTACTCCTTTCAGGAGCCATACTCACTGAAACAATCTTTGCCTGGCCGGGAATCGGCAAGTGGATCTACCACTCCATCGGCGCCCGGGATTTCCCCGCAGTCCAGGGCGGTATCCTGTTCATCAGTTTCTTCTTTGTCGTGATTAACCTTGTAGTTGATCTTCTGTATTCAGTTATCAATCCCCGGATCAGGCTGAAGTGAGGCCGGAATGAGCGATAACTTGACAAAAGAAATCATCGAAGAAGAAATCAGCCCTCCCGCCGAACCGGGTTTCTGGAAAGAATCCTGGTATCAGCTCACCCGGAACCGGGCGGCCATGGCCGGACTCGTCATCATCGCATTCTTCACCTTGTTGGCCGTATTCGCCCCGCTGGCCGCTCCGAAAGATCCCCTGGAACAGACCATCCCGGCAAGATTGACGGCGCCTTTTACCGACGGCTACATCCTGGGCACCGACGATCTGGGTCGGGACCTGCTTTCCCGTATTATTTACGGCGGACGCATATCCCTCATTATCGGTGTGGTTTCGGTGGGCATCAGCCTGGTCCTCGGTGGTGTACTGGGCCTGACGGCCGGTTACTTCGGCGGCTGGGTGGATCGGGTCATCATGAGAATCATCGATATCATGCTGGCTTTTCCATACATACTGCTCACTATCGTCATTGTGGCCATTCTCGGTCCATCACTGATGAATGCCATGGTAGCCATCGGTATCAGCCAGATGCCCCGCTACGCCCGGGTCATCCGGGCCTCGGTGATGGGTGAGAAGGAACAGGACTACGTACTGGCCGAACGCTCCCTGGGTACGGGAAATATGGAGCTGATGTTCCGCACCATCCTGCCTAATACCCTGGCACCCACCATTGTCCAGGCCACCCTGGGTGTCGGTGAGGCCATCCTGAGTTCGGCAGGCCTGAGCTTCCTGGGGCTGGGAGCCCAGCCTCCAACCCCCGAGTGGGGCCTGATGATCGCTTCCAGCAAGCAGTTCATCACCAGCGCCTGGTGGATCGTCACCCTTCCGGGAATCGCCATTCTCCTGGCAGTTCTGGGATTCAACCTGCTTGGCGACGGACTTCGGGACATTCTCGATCCCCGGTTGAGGGACTGAACCGATGACCGATACGGCATCTGCGGCATCAGCAGCAGCAATAACCACCCCCGGCGAATTGCTGGGAATTGAGAACCTCAGCGTCAGCTTCCACACCCGCAGAGGCATCGTGAAGGCCGTCCGAAACCTGAATCTCAAAATCCGGGAAGGGGAAACCCTGGCCCTTGTCGGGGAATCGGGCTGCGGGAAATCCGTTACCGCCCACGCCATCACAAGACTGGTTCCCATGCCTCCCGGTGTCATCGAAAGCGGCATCATCCGTTTCCGGGGCAGCGATCTGCTCTCCCTGCCGGAAAAGGAAATGCGGGCATTGAGGGGATCGAAGATCAGCATGATTTTCCAGGAACCCATGACCAGCCTGAACCCTGTTTTCAACGTGGGTACCCAGATTGCCGAGGTATTCATCACCCACGAGAAGCAGGGGAAAAAAGAGGCCTTCGCCAGAGCCGTGGAACTGTTGAACCTGGTGAAAATTCCCGACCCGGCCAAGCGGGCCAAATCCTACCCCCACCAGCTCTCCGGCGGAATGCGGCAGCGGGCCATGATCGCCATGGCGCTGGCCTCCCCGGAACCGGGACTGATGATAGCCGACGAGCCGACCACCGCCCTGGATGTCACCATACAGGCTCAGATACTTCAACTCCTGAGCGAACTGAAAGAACGGGTCGGCATGGCCCTGCTCCTCATCACCCACGACATGGGCGTGGTAGCCGAGACCGCAGACCGGGTAGCGGTGATGTACGCCGGCCGTAAGGTTGAAGACGCCCCGGTTGAGGAACTGTTCGCCAACCCTCGACATCCCTACACCGTGGGCCTTCTGGGATGCCAATGCTCGGCCCCATCGAACAGGAACACCGTACGGCTCACATCCATTAGCGGTTTGGTCCCGGAGCTACGCACCCTGGGAGAGGGTTGTCCTTTCGCTAACAGATGTGGAAAAGTGCTGGACGTATGTGTGAAGGGTGTTACGGGTGTTTCGCCGACGAG
>DAOVYP010000024.1 GCA_030635565.1 Spirochaeta sp.
CACTACACCCTGTTTTGTCGCCATGAATAAGGATGTTTGTTCATCGAATTCCGATAGGGGAACCATTGCGGTAATATCTTCGAACTGATCGAATTCGAATATTGTCCGCAGGTGTTTTCCTCGACTGATCCTTGATCCTTCGGGGATTTCGAAAACCTTGATCCAGTAGGCTTTTCCGGCGGAAGTCACAAACAGGATATAGCTGTGAGTTGAAGCCAGGAATACATGCTCTATGAAGTCGTCTTCTTTCAGATCACTGGTTTTGGCGCCTTTTCCTCCCCTGCTTTGTTCTCTGTATTCACTTGCGGCGATTCTTTTTACGAAACCGCGGTTTGATATCACGACAACCATATCTTCTTCGGCAATGAGATCTTCAATATTGACCTGAATAACTTCTTCAGGATTGATCTCTGTGGCCCTTTCGGTTCCGTATTTTTCAGAAAGCTCCAGGGTTTCGTCTTTAATGACTCCGAGAATCTTGTATTCATTGGCCAGAAGATCTTCGATATAGGCGATGGTTACTTTAATTTCTTCCAATTCATCGAGGATTTTTCTGGTTTCCAGGCTCGTCAGCTTCTGAAGTCTGAGATCCAAAATAGCCTGAGCCTGTTTCTCGGAAAATTCGAAACGAGCCATCAGGTTGGCACGAGCCAGGGCGACGGTCTGGGATTTTTTAATGATCTCGACAATCTCGTCGATATTTTCAAGGGCTATTTTCAAACCGGTAAGAATATGCTCCCGGTCCTTCGCTTTGGCCAGGTCGAATTCACTTCTCCGCCGTATCACTTCCTGACGATGTTTGATGAATTCACTCAGGAGATCCTTGAGATTCAGCAGTTTGGGTTTTCCATCCACCAGGGCCAGATTATTGATGCTGAAATTCACCTGAAGGGATGTGTGTGTGAACAAATGGTTCAGAACCACCTTGGGACTGGCGCCGCGCTTGAGCTCAATCACCATACGCATGCCATCCCGGTCCGATTCGTCCCTGAGATCTGAAATACCGTCAATTTTCTTTTCCCTGACCAATTCGGCAATTCGAATGATCAGGTTGGCTTTATTCACCTGGTAAGGAAGTTCGGTGACGATTATCGCCTCCTTGTCTGCACTCTTTTCCTCAAGGTGATACCGGGCCCGGATAACCACCTTCCCCTTCCCGGTATAGGCCGCCAGTTTGTAGCCGGTCCGACCATAGATGATGGCAGCTGTGGGAAAATCCGGTCCGGAGACGTATTCCAGCAGTCCTTCTATGGATATTTCCGGATCATCAATCAGTGCGGCAATGGCATTTGAAACCTCCCTGAGGTTGTGAGGAGCCATGTTGGTTGCCATTCCGACCGCGATGCCGCTGGCTCCGTTTACAAGCAGGTTTGGGATCGCCGCAGGCAATACGGTGGGTTCCGTCATGGAATCATCGTAGTTAGGCCCGAAATCTACCGTTTCCTTCTTGATGTCCCGGAGCATGGCTTCCGCCATTTCGGCAAGTCGGGCTTCGGTATAACGCATGGCCGCCGCCGGATCACCGTCAACCGAACCGAAGTTCCCCTGCCCCTGTACCAGGGGAACCCGAAGTGAGAAATCCTGAGCCAATCGGACCAGGGCATCATAAATCGACTGATCGCCATGGGGATGAAATTTTCCCAGTACATCACCGACAATACGTCCGCACTTCTTGTAGGGACGATCGTGTCGGAGACCCATTTCGCTCATCGAGTAGAGAATACGCCGATGTACCGGCTTCAGACCGTCCCGAACATCCGGCAGCGCCCGACTGACGATGACGGACATGGCATAATTCAAATAAGACTCTTTAACTTCGTCCTCAATGGCTATCGGGATAACCTGACCCAGCTGTTCACCCACAAGATGCTCCTACGAGACACATGTTGAATGCGTCATTGCTTCGAATGAATTTCATGATTTTTCCAAGGGCCTCTTAAACGTCCAGATTCACGACCGAGAGGGCGTTATCTTCTATGAATTTCCGGCGAGGCGGTACCTCTTCGCCCATCAGCGTCGTAAACATCTCATCCGCCGCGACGAAATCCTCAAGCATCACCTGTTTGATATTCCGGGTATCGGGATTCATGGTGGTTTCCCAGAGCTGATCAGGATTCATTTCACCCAGACCTTTGTAGCGCTGAATATTCACTTTTTCGTTATCACCCCATTCGGCCAGAACGGAATCCCTCTCTTTTTCATCATAGACATAGGTGGTTTTCTTGCCGATGGAAAGTTTAAAAAGCGGTGGCATGGCCAGATATACATGTCCATAATCGAACAGAGGCTGCATATAACGGAAAAAGAAAGTCAGCAGCAACGTCCGGATATGAGATCCGTCGACATCGGCATCCGCCATGATAATGATTTTATGATAACGGAGTTTTTCCACATCAAACTCATTGCCCACCGAGGCACCCAGGGCCTGTATGATGGGCTGCATTTTCTCATTGGCCAATACTTTTTCCAGCCGGGTTTTCTCGACGTTGAGCATTTTACCCCATAGCGGCAGAATTGCCTGGAATTTCCGGTCCCGGCCCATTTTTGCGCTTCCGCCTGCCGAATCACCCTCAACAATATACACTTCGCAATTCGCCGGATCCCTGTCGGCGCAGTCGGCCAGCTTGCCCGGCAGCCCACCGCCCTCAAGAAATCCCTTCCTGCGAGTGAGATCCCTGGCTCGCCTCGCGGCGGCACGTGCCCTGGAGGCGGTAACAGCTTTGTCCAGGATATTATCCACAACACGGGGATGCTCTTCGAACCAGGAAGAAAGACTCTCACCCACAAGTTTGTCGACTATTCCCCTGACTTCGGAGTTACCAAGCTTATTTTTCGTCTGACCTTCAAACTGCGGCTCGGGAACTTTGACCGAAAGAACACAGGTGAGGCCTTCCCGTACATCATCTCCCGATAAGGATTCATCCATCTTCTTTCCGTGTTTGGATTTCTTCATCAGATCATTAATGGTTCGGGTCAAGGCGGCTCTGAATCCGGTTAAATGGGTACCGCCTTCACGGGTGTTGATATTGTTGACGAAACTGAAAAGCGTTTCGTTGTAACCGTCGTTATACTGCAAAGCCACTTCAACAGTGACTCCTTCACGAACGGCTTCAAACCAGATCGGCTCCTCATGAAGGGGTGTCCTACTTTTATTCAGGTGCTGAACGAAAGATTTTACTCCTCCGTCGAATTTGAAGGTTCGGTTCTGTTCCCGCCCCTGGCGTTCATCAGTCAGTGATATCTCAATCCCCTTGTTCAAAAAAGCCAGCTCCCGAAGCCTCTTGGACAGGACATCGTAACTGAAGTCAATTTCATCAAAGATGGATGCATCTGGATAAAAGCAGGTATGGGTGCCGTTGAGTTCCGTATCACCCCTTTCTACAATCGGTTTCGAGGGAATACCTTTCTCATACCGCTGAAAATGCCGGCGTCCGTCACGATGCACTTCCACTTCACACCATTCGGACAGAGCGTTGACAACTGCGGCACCGACTCCGTGCAGGCCGCCTGAAACCTTGTATGTTCCTTTGTCGAACTTACCCCCGGCATGCAGCCTGGTCATCACCACTTCCAGGGCACTTATTTTTTCCACCGGGTGCTCGGCAACGGGAATACCCCGACCGTCATCGATGACTTTAATCGAACCATCGGATTCGATAATAACCTCAATTTGTTGACAGAATCCGGCAAGAGCCTCGTCTATGGAATTATCGACGATTTCATAAACCAAGTGGTGCAGCCCATCGGGTCCGGTAGTTCCGATATACATGCCGGGACGTTTACGTACCGGCTCAAGACCCTCCAACACCTGAATGTGCTGGGCATCGTAGTTATGCATGATATTTCCTTATATTCCTGAAAAAAGAAGACATTGGAGTATACCATTTTCAGGGGTTGAAAGTCTAGTTGATGCGTTTTCTCCGGACGTTTCACCCTTGTGACGAAAGGCTTGTGGATATTATGATCAAAACCTCAACAGCTTTATTTATCTATTTTGGAAAACCTCTGGTATAATGATATTAATTGTTATATTATATATAATTAGTTTTTAAGGAACGGTATGAGCGGCAGCGATTACAACTTATTCTGGACTGAAACGGTTCGCCAACTGATGGAAGAGGGCAATCTCTCGGAACAGGAACATGATATGTGGTTCCGAAACATGGAGTTCATCAAGGGAAGCAGTGATTCCATCACTCTCGGTGTTCCCTCGAATTTCTTCAGAGATCAGGTAAAACAGAGATACTTGAATTTGCTGGAATCCAGACTGCATGACCTCACCGGATCATCACTAACGATTGATTTCGAAATCAGAAAGAACAACCGTCAGGCTCAGGAAAATTCCGCAAAAAAACAAATACAGACTGTAAAGAATGAAAAATCTGATGAGCAGGCTCAATCTACTGAACGGAAACCACATCGTCAGCTTCGCATGGATTATGATTTCGACGGTTTCGTAATCGGCAACAATAACTCCTTCGCCGCCAGTGCCGCCCAGGCCATAGGAACCAATCCCGGAGGTGCCTACAATCCATTCCTGATATACGGCGGCGTCGGTCTGGGAAAGACACATCTGATGCAGTCAATCGGTAATTCCATCCACTATTCCTTGGTGGATAAGAAAGTGGTTTACATAACCGCTGAGACTTTCATCAATGAATTCATTCATTCCATCAAAAGTGAGACCCAGAGTCAGTTCAAGAATAAATACAGGAAAGTGGATGTTCTGCTCATAGACGACATTCATGATCTGCAGAATAAAAAGGAAACCCAGGAAGAATTGTTTCACACCTTTAATGCCCTGTATGACGCCAAAAAGCAACTGGTATTCACCTGCGACCGTCCGCCTTCCGAACTGCGTAATTTCACCGACCGTCTAAAAAGTCGATTCGAACGCGGCCTTAACGTCGATCTTCAACCACCGAACTTTGAAACCCGTTATGCCATTCTCCGTAAAAAATTGGAAACTATCTCGACTTCCATACCCGATGAGGTACTGGAACTCATTGCCAGAAACGTTACGACGAACATCCGGGATCTTGAATCGTCTTTGACAAAAATGGTGGCTTACGCCGACCTTGTGGGGAAAAAAATCACCGTTGAAGTGGCTCAGCAACAGCTGAAGGGTACTTTTACCAGTACTCTTACCGCCAATATCACTATCGACAGGGTCCAGAGGGTCGTATCGGAATACTTTAATGTCACTCCTGCCGACCTTAAAGGAAAGAAGCGAACCAAGCAGGTCACATTTCCCCGTCAGGTAGCCATGTTCATTATCAGGGAAGTCACCGACTACTCGACAACGGAGATAGGTCTTGAATTCGGCGGCCGGGACCATACAACCGTCATGCATGCATGTCAGAGAATTGAAGACCGGATGAAAGGCGACCCGACCCTGGAACCTACCGTCGGTGAGCTCATTCGATCCGTTAAAGACAGCGGATAATTAAAAATCCATAAGATTTTTTTTACTGGGGATAATTTGGGGATAAGCCGAACCAAACGGTGAATTTCATGTGGATGAAATTCCGGCACTCTGGATACTGTGGATAAACCGGATATTCGGAACCTGTTCATCCCCATATTATCCCCAGGTCTAATTCAAGCACGCGTAAATAAATACGCAACTTATCCCCTTTTCCCCAGGGCCTACTACTACTACTACTGTATTTAAATTCAGTTATGAGTAATAACAGGATCTGTGGATAAACTGAAAAACCATGCTCATGAAGGCCTATGGGAGCGTGAGAACGCTTCATAACACTTGTGCCCATGAGTGAATTCCCCTTATTATCGATTCGTATCATCGTCAAATATGGAGGCAAGCCATGCGGTTCAGCTGTGACAAGAATGTCATTCTTAAGGAAATCTCCGTTGCCCAGGAAATCATCGCTTCCCGCAATGCACTTTCGATTCTCTCAAACGTGCTTCTTGAAGCCGAAGGAGACGCACTCACCATTAAGGCGACTGATCTCAAGGTCAGTTTTGAAACCCGTATACCTGTTGTCGTCGAAGCTCCGGGGAATACGACAGTGTTTTGCGACAAGCTGCTTGGTATTCTCAGAACCTTCCCTGACGGAGAAGTCCGTTTCATTCAGGACGAAGGCGATCGGCTGACCATTACCGACGGGAAAAATATCAATTTTCAGCTTCATAGTATTTCCGCCGATAAGTTTCCGGAAATTCCAGAAACCGACGAAGCGGCGTTTTTTAAACTTCCCCAGAAGGATTTCATCAACATGGTGGGTCAAACTATTTTCGCTATCAGCGATGATGAGACGCGCTATTTCATGAACGGTGTTTACATGGAGAAAGGGGAAGACCGGTTGGTTTTAGTGGCAACCGATGGTCGTCGTCTCAGTTATATTTCCAATTCTCCCGAGGGAGAAGTGCCCGAATTCGACGGAATTATCATTCCTCCCAAGGTTCTCAATCTGGTAAGGAAGCTGGCTTCCGGAGAAGGAGAAATTGAATTGGCAGTTGCCGATAAAACCCTTTTTGCCGGATTTGACAATCAGAAAGTCACCAGTACGTTGATCGACGGTCAGTTCCCGAATTATTCCCGGGTTATCCCTGATAATCAGGATTATGAAGTCCAGGTAAACAGAATTGAACTCATCAATGCACTGCGTCGCGTTTCTCTTCTTGCCGATCACAAGTCCAAGAGGATCTTTCTCTCAATTTCAGGAGAAAAACTCACTCTGAAGTCTGACGAAAGTGAAATTGGTGAAGCCGAAGAAAGCATTGAATGCCGTTATGAAGGACCCGATTCCAATTTTGCCTTGAATCACGTTTATCTGTCCGATCCTCTTAAAGTGATCGAAGAAGACGAGGTGAGCATGAAGTTCACCGAAACGAATAAGGCGATTACTATGATTTCAGTTCCCGAGTCCAGTTATTTCCATATCGTGATGCCGATGCAAATGGAATAGATCTTGGGCTTTCGATCGGTTCGCTTTCACGGATTCCGTAATCTGGAAGACGGAGAAGTCAACCTTGGTGCTCATGACGTCTATCTCATCGGTGAAAACGGTCAGGGAAAAACTAATTTTCTCGAAGCTTTATACCTGTTAAGCTACGGTTCGTCTTTTCGTACCCGTCAGGATCGTGATCTAGTTGCCTGGGAGTCCCGGGAAATGGCCATCCACAGCCGATTCGAAACTCCGGAAGAACCCGAAGGTCGACTGTCGGTAACCTGGCGGGACGGAACGAAATCAATACGCCTTCATGGTAAAGCCGTCAATGACCGGAAGGAACTCCTTCGGCGAATTCCCGTCATTGTATTTGTACATGAAGATTTTTTATTTATAGGCGGCCCTCCTGAACGGCGTCGATGGTTCATGGACCAGACCTTAAGCCTTCATGATCCGCTGTATGTGGATCAGATACGGCGGTTCAAAAAACTTCTGAAAGAAAGAAATCATCTGCTCAAATCACGGAAGACGGCCCTACTGGATCATTATGGCGAGCAACTGGCTTATGCGGGATTGGCCGTATCCGACCGGCGGGAATCCCTGACCCGGGGATTCGGGGCGATATTCACACCGCTTTTCCAGGAAGTGTCCGGGCTGGAAGAAGAGGTTACCATGGTTTACCGCCCTTCCTGGGGAGAAGCACGATCCACAGGTGAAGTGATGGCTAAGCTCAAGGAGAAACAGGATATGGACCTGGCGTTGGGAACAACCGGCAGCGGTCCGCACCGTGATCGCTTTATGTTTATTGCCGGGGGACGTGATTTTGCAAAAAGTGCTTCCACCGGTCAGCAGAGACTCCTTTCTCTTGTACTGCGGGTGGCTCAGGCTCGGTTTTACACGGAAACCACCGGTCGTAAACCCCTTCTCCTCCTTGATGATGTGCTGCTTGAGTTGGATCCCGGTCGACGCCGGATGTTTCGTGATCGGCTACCCGAAGCGGAACAGATTATCTATACTTTTCTCCCGGGAGAGGAAACAGGTAGAATCGGAGAAGAGTCCCTCACTTATCAAGTGAAAAATGGAGTTCTGCGTGAGCGATGACGATCGGTTCAGTCGTGCAGGTGACGTATTGAAAAACCTCTTTGATCGTCTGCTGCCGGAAGATACCGCCGGATATAACCGTTTTTTTTCCGGGTGGGCAAAAATTGCCGGTGCGGAGACCGCCATACATGTTTATCCCCGGGATATCGTTAATAATGTTTTAATTCTGGAGACGGACCATCCCGGTTGGTCCCAACAGATCAGAATGCGGCAGGAAGGCCTGTTGAAAACAATTTGCAGCAAATACCCCGATCTGAATATAAAACGAATCAGGGTTGTAATCGGAAATTTCCAAAAGAACGAGGGCAGGAGAGAAATTTATGATAGGCAAAAAACCGTCGAATTAAAGGAAAAAAGCGAAAAAACACAACCGGTTCCGGCTGAACCCCGGAAGCGGAAATCCGTTCCGATAAGTGAAGATGAAGAATCATTTTATAACTTGCTGGAGATTATGCGGCGGCGCGGCGACTCTTGACGGGATTAGATCACGTCCTTATAGTAACTTGGCTCAATGGATGGTATGAATCCATCCCTTCCCGGCACTCGCCGGAAGTACCTGAGGGTACTTCTCTCGCACCGTTTGGGAATCAGCATCTTTAAAAAGATCATCACCGGGGAACGGTAGAAATCTAATCCCCCATGGAGAATATTGATGAAACGAACCTATCAACCAAGCAAAACCAAAAGGAACCGAAAATTCGGATTTCGAGCCCGTATGGCAACCAGGGGTGGACAGGCTATTCTGGCCCGCCGCCGCCGCAAGGGTCGGAAGAAACTCTCTATCACGGATGAGAAGAAGCCTTACTAGATCGGAAAGACTGAGAAGCAAAGCGGATTTCGCCCGTGTTTTTGATAAACCTGATATCAGATCCGCGTGTCGCGGGGCGAAACTCGTTGCGAAGCGTAATGGTCTGGAAACGGGCCGCTTCGCTGTCACCCTGGTGAGAAAATTCGGGAACGCAGTTCAGCGTAATTATGCCAGACGCGTTTTCAAGGAAATCTACCGGAATACAAAGCAGGACCTGCCGACCGGCTATGATATTATCGTTGTCCTGTATTCCGGCGATTTCGATTACCGAGAACGTGAACAGCAGTTCACGAAGTTGATCCGGAGAGCGGATTTTGCAGAAGCAAAAAATTAAATGGCTGGCCTGGCCTTTTATCGGTCTTGTCAAACTGTACCAATTTGTGATTTCGCCGCTTTTTCCCCGAAGCTGTCGGTTTTATCCGACTTGTTCCAGTTATTCTGTTGAATCATTGAGAAAGCACGGTTTATTCAAGGGCTTGTGGCTGGCGATTCGGCGGATAGGACGGTGCCATCCCGGTAATCCCGGTGGTTACGATCCGGTCCCTTAATTATTCCCCGGAGGAATAAATGGAAAAAAATACTATACTCGCGATTGTTCTGTCGTCAGTTATCATTATCGGCGGTATGACCCTTATACAGTTGAATGCACCGGATAAACCACCGGAAACTGTTGAGCGGACCAAAACCGTAGAGACGGAATCCGCGCAGGCGGCTCCTGTAAAAAGTTCCGAAGTAACCGTTACCGACGAAAACTCAGTAGAGACCGCCGTATCGGAATCAGCCCCGGAACTGACCGAACAGGATTACCCTGTTCTCACCTTTATTGAAGAAACCGACCAGTTCAAAATTACATTTTCCACAGTGGGTGCCGTTGTTCTGGACATCGAACTGATACAGGAGCTTGATGAAGGCGAACCAATCTCCATGGTGCTTGACGGCGGCAGCGGCGTAGGTACGTTCAACATGGCCTTCGGAGGGCATGATGCCGAATACATCACCGATGTTTTCAGTCATGAGAAAATCCATCGTGGAAAGGAACTGATTCACAGATTTTCCCGGGATTACATCAAGGAAGGCCAGTTATTCACGCTGACTAAAAGTTACCGCATTATTCCCGGCGAGTACGTGATCGAACTCATTGTTTCTCTGGAAACATCGGATGGCAGGGCGGTGCCTCTGCTGGATGGAAATGAACCGGCATACACCCTCACATATGGCCCTCAGATCGGACCCACATTCGAGAAGATCGACGGACGGTACGAGATTCGGGACAATGTCACCTGGGGTCCCGATACCAAGAGCGGAAAACTTAAAAGGATCCTGCATAAAGATAAGAGCAAGTTCGTCCAATCCGGAAACACCGTTAATTGGGCGGCCGTTGTCGGCAAGTATTTTGCCGTTATCGTCGATCCCGGTTCCGGCAGTACGACAATTACCTGGGACGGCAATCCTGTCGAGGGTCAGGATCAGGCTTCCCTTCTTCAGATTTCCAAGCCGGCCCGCCGCCAAAGTGTCATCGAAGATACATATAAGTACTATATCGGTCCCCTGGATCGGGAAAACCTTTCCCGCTATGACAATGCTGAAGACAATGCCTTTGGAATTTCCGGTATGAGTCTGCAGAAAGCACCGAAAACAAGTGCGGTTCTGTTCTGGCTTGAGGCCATTCTCAGATGGCTGCTGGAATTCTTCTACAAGCTTGTCCCCAACTATGGCGTGGCCATTATACTGCTGACCATACTGATTAAAGCTGTACTGTTTCCTTTCACTCACAAGAGCTATGAATCCACCAGCAAGATGCAGGCGGTACAGCCGAAGCTGAAAGCGCTGCAGGAGCAGTACAAGGGTGATACCAAGAAAATCCAGCAGAAAACGGCGGAATTATATAAAGCGGAAGGCGTGAATCCCATGGGTGGCTGTCTGCCCATGTTGTTCCAGTTTCCCATCTTCATCGCCCTCTACGGTCTTCTTAATAAGTATTTTCCCCTGAGGGGAGCCGTGTTCATTACCGGATGGATCAATGATCTGTCGGCACCGGAATATATCTGGAAATTCGCCAATCCCATAGATTTGAAAATCTGGACCCTCGAGGCCATTCGTCTCCTGCCCGTTCTCTACCTCGCGGGACAGTTACTGACTACGAAAGTTACACAGGCAGGACAAACCGGCGCTCAGTCCGGGGCACAGCAGAAAATGCTTACCCTGGGAATGCCGATCATGTTCTTTTTTATTCTTTACAATATGCCTTCCGGCTTGCTGCTCTACTGGACGGCGATGAACTTCGTCACTATCGGCCAGCAACTTGTTACTAATTATGTCAAGAAACGGAAGGCCGCGGGAGGTACCGCATGACAGCCATGGAATTCGAAGGCCGCACAGAGCGGGAAGCCGTCGCTAAAGCGGCTGCGGAACTTGGAAGTGAAAGCTTTGACGTCGAGGTCCTGGAGAAAACCGGAGGTCTTTTCGGTCGGAGCAAGGTGAGGATTCGCGTTCGTGCTCTCACCGCCATTCCCGATCCTATGGGATCGGGAGATTCCGTGTCCAACGGAAACAATGGGAAAAACAGAAAAAGCCGTTCTCAGGAAACAAGAAAAATAGTTAAAGAACCCGAGGTTCCGGTTGAGCCGCCGTCCGAGGACGTTCTGAAAGCTATCTCGGCCTTTGTAGAAGGCATGATAGAGCGTATGGGTTTTACCGGAACGGCGTCCCAAAAGGATCAGGACGGGGCTAAACTGATTTTCGAAATCACTTCCGAGTCTTCGAACATTCTCATAGGCAAGAAGGGTAAGAACCTGGACGCCCTGCAGCTTCTGGCAAACGTCTATCTGAACCGGGTGGCAGGAGATGAAACGCCCTGGCGTGTCGTTCTTGACACCGAGGGGTACCGGGCCCGACGGGAGGACTCCCTGGTTCGTATGGCCCACCGAGTGGCCGATGAAGCCGCAAGAACCCGTTCCAGCCGTCTACTTGAACCTATGAACCCTTTTGAACGCCGACTCGTTCACACCGCCATAAACGACCGGGACGACGTTGTCACCAAAAGTGAGGGCGATGGACTCTACAAACGGGTTCGCATCATGGCCAAAGGCGCATCCCGGGGCCGATCCCGGAACCGACGCTAGGAAAACGACATGACTCCGCTTAAAAACGGAAAGAAAAAAGAGCTGCCCCGGCATGGATTCGGGAGTCATGGTCCAACGGCACGCCGGGAGCGGATGAGAGAATCTGGACTTTCACCGATAATAGTGGTACGACAAACTGGAACAGGCATGGTATGGAATTTGTGATATCAGTTTTCAACGAATCCGGAACAGCACCAACCAACGAGTATTACAGGTCAACAGCACCTTATTCCATCGTTGATAACAGTGATGGAACTCTGACATTCAACGGATACGGAATATTCACCAGGAATTGAATTTGAATCAAGCGATTATCAACCAAAACGCCCAAGAAGCCAGTCCCGAAGATCCGCATCGTTGCTTCCGACGGGAAAGGCCTCTTTCTTCCGGTCCATCAGTCTGCTGAGCGTTTCGGGTAACTCAGGAGTCCGGCCGGTGGCCTGCTCCACGATTTCGATGAATTTTCCCGGATGGGCCGTTGAGAGAACAACGACAGGAACCTTCGGATTCTTTTCCCGGTACAGCTCGGCCACCCGCCATCCGACGGCGGTGTGGGGACAGCAGAGATAGCCGTTTTCTTTCTCCACCCGGGCGATGGTTTCAAGGGTGGTCTCATCGTCAACGGACCAGGCCTCCACATGGCGCCTGAACACATCGACACTGCGGGAATAGAGGTCATCCAGACGTTCATAATTACTCGGAGCCCCTACATCCATGGCGTTGGAACAGGTAGCCTGTGACGGCCGGGGATCGTAGTGCCCGGTTTTCAGATATTGGGGAACCACATCATTGGCATTGGTGGCGGCCACGTAACGGTTCACCGGCAGCCCCCAGGCGGCGGCGTACAGGCCGGCGGTGATGTTTCCGAAATTGCCGCTGGGCACGATGAAGGCGAAATCTCCACCGGAGCGCAGACGGGTCCAGGCCCAGACATAGTAAAAAGACTGGGGTATCAGGCGACCCAGATTGATGGAATTGGCGGAACTCAATGGCAGATGGGAGAGTTTCGGATCGGTGAAAGCCGTCTTCGCCATACGCTGACAGTCATCAAAATTACCGTCCACCTCCAGAGCTGTCACATTTCCCCCCAGGGTGGTCAGTTGTTTTTCCTGCAGCGGGCTTACCCGGCCTGAAGGGTAGAGG
>DAOVYP010000547.1 GCA_030635565.1 Spirochaeta sp.
ACGCCGTACCGGAAACCACCCTTACCCTGCCCAAGATTCCCGGAGGAAAGAAGCTCATCTACACCAATGTGAATTTACCCCTCACCGCCATCGATGATTTTAAGGAGAAAGGGAAGGCAGAACCGTTCTGGGCGGGTCTGGCGGATATCATTGGTCGGAACAAAGGGTTATGGAATGCCGAGGCTGAGGCTTACCTGCTGGAAAATGCTCCCGGAATCGCAGAAGTCTGAACCGTCAGGGCGAGTCCCGCTTGAACTGGGGATGCTTGCAGCAACGATTCCCGGTAGATCCGCTCACGGCTATTACTGGTAAGTTCATGATCTGATTACCGGGACACAACACCAGGCCGTAAAACATGGCATAATAATTTTGCGGTGGTGATAAGTAGATCATCCAATCGCAAATGATACGGAGGAATAAAATGAATTTTAAAGCTGCCGAAACCGGAAAATGGCGATATATGGGCGACAGACCGAAGGTCGGGATCAGGCCTACCATCGATGGACGGCTCGGAGGGGTCCGGGAGAGCCTGGAAGAACGCACCATTGGGATTGCCAAATCTGCCGCCGAGCTCATATCAGCAAACCTTAAATATATCGACGGTACTCCTGTGGAATGCGTTATTGCAGACATATGCATCGGCGGCGCAGCGGAAGCTGCCGCATGTCAGACACAGTTCGAGAAAGCCGGAGTCGGAGTCTCCCTTACGGTGACTCCCTGCTGGTGCTACGGATCGGAAACCATGGATATGGATCCTTCGACACCCAAAGCCGTCTGGGGTTTCAACGGTACCGAAAGACCGGGAGCCGTATATCTGGCTGCGGTTCTGGCCGCCCATGCTCAGAAGGGAATCCCTGCTTTCGGCATTTATGGAAGAGATGTCCAGGATTCGGATGATACGAGTATTACCGATGATGTGAAAGAAAAAATCCTCCGATTCGTTCGGGCCGGTGTGGCCGTGGCCACCATGAAGGGTAAGAGTTACCTGTCCATCGGTTCGGTTTCAATGGGAATCGCCGGCTGTATCGTTGACGAGACGTTTTTCCAGGATTATCTCGGCATGCGAAACGAGTATGTCGACATGAGCGAGATCGGCCGTCGAATCAAGGAAGAAATCTACGATCCGGAAGAATACAAACGCGCCCGGGCCTGGGTTGCGGAGAACTTGAATGTCGGCATGGATCCCAACGATCCGGCCATACAGCACTCCGCCGAACAGAAAGAATCCGAGTGGGATGATTCGGTAAAGATGGCCCTCATCGCCAAAGATCTCATGAACGGAAATCCCGCGCTTGCCAGGCTGGGTTTCGGTGAAGAAGCACTGGGACACAATGCCATTGCTGCCGGTTTCCAGGGGCAGCGTCAATGGACCGACTGGAAGGCAAATGGCGATTTCATGGAAACCATGGCTAATACAAGTTTTGACTGGGACGGTTTTCGCCAGCCCTACATCCTTGCCACCGAGAACGATACACTTAACGGCATTTCCATGCTCTTCGGTCATCTGCTTACCAATACCGCCCAGATTTTCAGCGATGTACGGACCTACTGGAGTCCCGAGGCCGTCGAACGTGTGACGGGTCATAAGCTCACCGGTGAAGCCTCGGGTGGGCTTATCCACCTCATCAATTCAGGTTCCACCTGTCTGGACGGTTCCGGGGAACAGTCCGTGGACGGAAAGCCGATCATCAAAACATTCTGGGATATCAGTGAAAATGAAGCTGAGGCCTGCGTCAAGGCCACCGAATTCTGTCCCGCCGATCTGGGTTATTTCAGAGGCGGCGGATATTCCACCGATTTTCTCACCAAAGGCGGCATGCCGGTCACCATGAGCCGGATCAACCTTGTGAAAGGGCAGGGGCCGGTGCTCCAGCTGGCCGAGGGTTGGACCGTGGAGATTCCCGCAGCTGTCCATGACAAGCTGGATGAGCGGACCAATCCCACCTGGCCGACGAC
>DAOVYP010000289.1 GCA_030635565.1 Spirochaeta sp.
ATGGAAATCCTTGAGAAGAACAGGAGATTTACAGTTTCAGTTATAAGTTATGTGGAATTGGTCCAGGGTATGCGAAATAAAAACGAATTAACTTCATTACGCAGGGCTTTTAAATCCTGGGAAACAAAAATAATCCATATTACAGAGGAACTATCAAGTGAAGCTATGTTTTATGTCGAGCAGCATTATTTAAGCCACTCAATGCAGCTTGCAGACGCACTGATTGGAGCAACAACTGTTTCACATGGTATTCCACTGTTAACGGGTGAAGATAAACACTTTAAAATTGCAAAAGAAATAAAGCTTATTAAATTTCTGCCATAATGGGGTTGCCATTGCCAGTCCGGGTTTTCGGTTCGGATTGTTCATTTACTCAAGGCAGTTGGCAAGCTGGGGGTAAGCATATCAATTACCCGATGATGAGGACCGACTTCATGAACTCGAGACGCAAGTGTTTTTCTGTGAAAATTCAGACCTGCCGCTGATGAGATTGAATACCGGAATAAATACCAGAACCAGTCCTATGGCCAATGCCATCAACAGAACGTTGTGTCCCCGTACAATCTGAAAGAACAGGGTGGCAACGCTCCAGGCCAGGATGGTGAGGTATACCATGGCCAGAGTGCCGAATTTCGGTCCGATTTCACGAACGGCGGCTCCCATTGCCGCCACACAGGGGAAATAGATCAGTACAAAAAGCAGATAGGCATAGGCTCGAGCCCAATCGTTGCCGAAGGATCTGCGCAGTGCGTCGAATGTGCCTTCATCGGTACCGATTTCTTCGGCGATGATGCCTTGTTCCTCTCCGATTACATCGGTTCCCAGAGGATCTCCAAGGGCACCGAATATTCCTGACAGTGCCTCGGGTATTGAGCGGAACGCTTCGCCGACTGAACCGGGGAGAGAGAATCCTTCAGTACTTTCAAGGGAATCGACACCTGCCTCCGCCGCTGCAATCTGACCATAGAGGCTGTTTATGGTGCCGACGATGGCTTCCTTGGCGAAAATACCGGTTATAAGCCCCACGGTGGCGGGCCAGTTCTCCTGCTCCATACCCATGGGGTTGAATACCGGGGTTATGGCTCTGCTTAACCCGGAAAGTACGGAATTCTGACTGTCTTCGTTTTCGAAACTGCCATCGGTTCCAATGGAATTGAGGAATGAGAGAATCAGGACCGCGATGACGATCACCTGTCCTGCCCTGAATATGAAGTCTTTCAACCGGCTCCAGGTTCTCGACATGATTGTACCGAGTCGGGGCGGATGGTATGGCGGCAGTTCCATGGCGAAATAAGCAGCCTCTCCCTTGAACAATGTATTCTTGAGAAGAAAACCGGTAACAACTGCGAGCAGGATACCGAAGAGATAGAGGCTCACCACCATAATTCCGGAATACCGGCCGAAGAACGCCGCACCGAACAGGGCATATACCGGCAGACGGGCACCGCAGGACATGAACGGAGCCATAAAGACGGTGAGATATCGGTCCTTTTTTTTCTCCAGCGTCCGGGTTGCCATGATTGCCGGAACCGTACAGCCGAATCCCACGAGCATCGGTACGAAAGCTTTGCCCGGGAGGCCGATCATCCTCATGAAACGGTCCATAATATAAGAGGCTCTGGCCATGTATCCCGATTCCTCCAGAAGGGAGAGCATGAAAAACATGGTGAAAATAATCGGTATGAATGTCGCTACGGTCTGTATCCCGCCTCCGACGCCGTTGGCCAGAAGGATAGTAAGCCACTCCGGAGATCCGATTCCTTCCAGCAGAAGACCGAAACCATCGACGAATACGGCTCCGAACAGGATATCGAAAAAGTCGATAAATGCCCCTCCGATGTGGGTTACAACCCAGAAAAGCAGATAAATCACGGTCAGAAATATGGGTATCCCCAGCCATTTATTCATGACAACCCGGTCTATCTTTTCGGAAAAAGCCTCGCCGGATTTTCTCTTCTTCGAGCTTGCTTCTGTCAGGTCGGAGATGAAGCCGTATTTCGTCCCGGCAATGACGATATCCGGGGTGTCTCCCCTGATTTCTTCAATCTCCTTCATGGCGGTTTCTATCTCTTCGCCGCTGATCGATCCGTCGGATACAACCTTCCGTGTGGTTTCCTCATCTTCCTCCAGGAGCAGCAGAGTCGTGAAACGCGGGTTTACCTTGAGTCTTTCGGACCATCTTTCAATCACATTCTCGACTGATTCGGGGTAGACTACCTTCGTTTCCGGTACGGTCCAATCGTCCAGGGCTTCCCATACGGCCCGGCGTATGTCCCTGATATCGACACCGTTGAGAGCATTGATGCCGAAAACAGGAATTCCGAGGGTTTTCGACAGTTCGGTGGTATTGATTCGGATTCCCCGCCTTGCTGCGATATCCATCATGCTGAGGACAAGAATGATCGGTTTCCTCATTTCAATGAGGGTGAGGGTGAGAAACAGGTTTCTCTCAAGATTAGAGGCATCGGCAATATTGACAACAAGGTCGATTTCACCAGAGAGCATATATTTTCTGGCGACCATTTCGTCTTCACTCACGGCATTCAGGGAATATATGCCTGGAAGATCGACTACTTCTATATGATCGGCCCCTAAAAGCGTACCGGTTTTCTTCTCAACGGTAACCCCAGGCCAGTTTCCGATATGCTGGGTACTTCCGGTGAGACCGTTGAACAATGTGGTTTTCCCGCAATTGGGGTTGCCGACGACTGCGATCGTACGGTCAGCGGACATGTACTTTCTCGGCCATTCCGTAACCGAGTACGACCTGGCGACCCATGACGGTAAGAAGCATGGGGTTCCTGTCGGCTTTACGGATGATGGTGACGGGAACACCGGGTATCATCCCCAGGTCCATGAGTTTCTTGCGGGCATGCCTCCCGCCTTCGATTCTTGTTATTACGACTTTCCTGCCGTTATCAACCTCAGTCAAACCCATTACCGCTCTCCTGAGATACCCTGGTCTTGT
Organism: Spirochaeta sp.; assembly: GCA_030635565.1. Classification (GTDB taxonomy): domain Bacteria; phylum Spirochaetota; class Spirochaetia; order DSM-2461; family DSM-2461; genus UBA2779. Next base: position 2,969 of record DAOVYP010000289.1, read on the forward strand.
CATTCATGTAATTTACAGGGGATGCAAGATAACCCGGTGATACATCGTTGGTTCTGCAGAACTGCTTAAACGCTTCTCCCCATTGTTCATCGATTGCCCTGTTTGTGGTAATGAACTTCATAAACTGAAGGAAGCGGGCCATTACTTCCGGTGCCATTGTATGCTCCAGCCGACAAGCGGTTTCGTCCGCGGCTTCCTTGCCGACTCCCAGAATCCTGACGAAGAATCTTCGGAATACCTGATGAGTTTCCGACAGGCGTCTTGCCTCGTCGAAACCTGATTCTGTGAGGGATATGACTCCGTAGGGTTCATAATTTATGAATCCGGTGTCTCTCAGGTTCCTCAACGCCACGGTAACGGAAGAATTTTTGACATGCAGCCGTTCGGCAATGTCCTTGACCCGGACGCCGCCTTTGACATCGATGATGTCGTACACTGCTTCGAGATAATCTTCCAGGGCTTCGGTTAAGTCTGTACTCACAATACACCACTCAGGTAATAATCTTAGCGTAATCTAACAATACGAGTTAACTTATGTTATGTCAAGCGAATAACTGGAGAATATCAGGAGAGTTTTCAGAGTATCCCGAAGGGGTCGCGTCAGATTGGTATGTTCAGACACCAATTTCCTGTCCAGCCATTGCAAAAACTTGACAGGATCTATTAAATGATGTATCAATTAAGCAAGCGTTTAATTGATTGGAGTCGGTAATGGCTGAAGTTTCACAGGATATCTGCTCGGAATACGGTATTTCCGTCGAAAAGGATGTCGATGAGCTCAGAAAAGGCTTGTTGGATGTCGCGGGATTGTCGGAACTGTTCAAGGTTCTGTCCGATGAAACCCGCACACGAATCCTGCACTTGCTCTCTGGAAGAGAACTCTGTGTCTGCGATCTGGCTCTGATTCTTGAGATGAGCCTCCCGGCGGTCAGCCATCATCTGAGATTACTTAAAGTCATGAGACTCGTTGCCTACCGGCGTAAAGGCAAACAGGTGTTTTACAGGCTCGACGATCATCATGTCGTCGAGCTGATATCAGTTGCCGGGGAGCATTTCAAGGAATTGAGTAAGACTCATGGGTAAACCTTCAGAAACAGCACGATAC
>DAOVYP010000284.1 GCA_030635565.1 Spirochaeta sp.
AATCAGCAGAAAGTTGTTATCGGTAAGGCGCTGCTTACCAACCCTAAGATTCTATTGATGGATGAGCCCACCCGCGGTATCGATGTCGGTGCAAAATCCGATGTTTTTGAAATAGTCAATTCCATGGCGAAGAGAGGTTTCGGAATCGTACTGGTTTCTTCGGAGCTTGAGGAAGTGTACTCCATGTCGGATCGTATCATCGTCCTTTCCAAGGGAAAAGTAACCGCTGAATTCAACAGATCCGAAGCCAATGAGGAACAGATTCGTAAAGCCTCGGAAATCGGGCACGGCATAGCAGCATCAGCCTAATGAAGAAAGAGAGACATTCAATGACAGAAATTACAGATAAAAAGCCGGTAAACACCCCTTCCCTGGGAATGATACTTCTGAAGCTTCGTTCGTTAATTGCCTTTTTCGGAGTTTTTATTGTCTTTGCGATTATCGCTCCGAATTTTCTGACATCCGGCAATCTTATATCCATGGCTAAACATTCGGCGATCTGGGCAATTCTTGCCATGGGGATGACTTATGTGATCCTTGGAGGAGGCATCGACCTTTCGGTCGGTTCCATTGCCGGTCTGTGCGGGATGCTGGCCGGTGGACTGATTATCGAAGGGCTGCGCCTTCAGATGTTCGGTGTAATAATTTATTTCCATACTCCTGTGATAATCCTCATAGTTCTGCTAATCGGAGTTTTACTGGGTGCCGTCAACGGACTGTTGGTGACGAAGCTCGGTGTGGCTCCTTTTATCGCGACTCTGGGTCTTCTTTATATAGCCCGCGGTTTCGCCCTGCTGCGATCCGGGGGAAAAACATTCCCGAATCTGGTTGGGGATCCGGCTTTGGGCACCACGGGTTTTCCCGCCCTGGGCGCCGGAACAATCCTGAATATACCGATGGTGGTGTGGCTCGCCATATTAATCGGTGTCATTGCAGCCTATGTATCCAAAAAAACTCCTTTCGGTCGGCATGTGTATGCAGTCGGGGGGAACGAGGATGCGGCCAGGCTCTCCGGTATAAGAGTAAGCCGTGTGAAAATGGCCACTTATATGTTCTCGGGATTCACAGCGGCTCTTATCGGACTGATTCTTGCATCCCAGTTGATGGCCAGTCACCCGGCAACGGGAGAATCCTATGAACTGACGGCGATAGCGGCTGTCGTCCTTGGGGGTACATCCCTGAGCGGCGGACGTGGATCTGTCGGTGGTTCCATCATCGGTGCCCTGATACTCGGCGTTCTGAACGACGGATTGGTTATGGTCGGTGTCTCTTCTTTCTGGCAAACGGTTATCAAGGGTCTCGTCGTCATCCTCGCGGTGGTAATCGATCAGTATCAGTTGAATAAACAGAACGAGGCGGCCCTGAAACAGCAAACGGTGAGTGATGCGGAATAGTTTGATGAAGGATAATGTTGTCTGTTGGTAGAATGACAATGAAACACTCAGGTATGATGACACAGTGAAAAGACAGTCAAGACTCGATTCCTTACAGGATATCATTGCAGAGGCTAATTCAATAACCATCAAGGATCTCGCCGATCAGCTTGATGTTTCCGTCATGACAATCAGGCGGGACATGGAAGTTCTCAAGGAAGCCGGACTCGTGAGAACGTATCGTGGAGGCGTCATCGTTTCTGAAAGGAATTCCAGAAAGCCGGGATCCAAGGGTTACTCCCTCACATCGGCCGAAACGGCCAATGTGGATGAGAAAAGAGGCATAGCGAAACTTGCCGCATCCCTCATCGATGACGGTGACGTAGTCTTTTTTGACGCGGGATCAACAGTAGAGTTGATTCTCGAATATGTGGACCCGAATATTGAGATGACTGTACTTTGCTACAGTCTGAACATTCTCAATCTTGTCGCCCATCGCAAGAACACCCGGATCGTCTTTTCCGGTGGTATTTTTCATCCTGATTCACAGAATTTCGAGAGTCCTGAAGGACTCCAGCTTCTCAGTCGTAATCGCAGTTCCAAAGCATTCATCTCCGCAAACGGAATCCGTGTGGATCTCGGTGTAACGAGTTCAGGGCAATTTGAGATACCAATTAAGCGGGCGGCTATAGAAAACAGTGCACAATCCTATCTTGTTGCCGACAGCAGCAAGTGCGGTTTGGTACGAACCGGTCATTTTGCCGACGTGGATGATTTTTCATCAATTATTATCGACTGGAACCTTGAAGACGATATGCAGGAGAATCTCATCGAAAACGGCGCATCAATCATGATCGCCGACAGACAGCAGTTCAGTTCATAGAATCCCTGTTATATGTTGCGAACCGATCTTTCAGATCTTCGTAGAGCCCGATAAAATGGGAGTATCGTTTCTCATATATGTCACTCGGCGGTGACTCTACGGTTCTTTCCACTTTTATAAGTTGCCCGACAGCATCCTGAACCGATGAGAATTCACCCAGGGCCAGTCCTGCGATAATGCTGTTGCCGACATTTCCCGTATGGGGATTGGCGATGGTATTGATGGGACGCCGTATGATCTGAGACAGAACTGATAACCATACGGGGCTCTTTAAACCACCACCGACAGCCTGTACCTGATCAACCGACATCCCGAGGGATTCAACGGTTTCGATATTGTGCCGTAAGGCAAAAGAGACTCCCTCCATGATGGATTTGACGAAGTGAGCCTTGGTTGATTTGATATTCACACCAAAAAATACGCCGCGGGCATGTGGATCCCAATAAGGTGTTCGTTCACCGTTGAGATAGGGTAAAAACAGCAGACCGTCACAACCGTCGGGCACGTCGGCGGTTTCCTCATCATAAACGGAGAAAATATCTCCACTGCTTTTATCACTGCCGGTTTCAAATGCATTCTTGAACCAGTTCAGGGACTCGCCGGCCGTCTGCATGACGCCCAGGTTGATCCATCGATCTTCAAGACAGTAATTCCAACAGAGTACGCGATTTCTTTCGTCGGGCAGGGGAGCGTCACTGCAGGCGCTGATGACTCCCGCGGTTCCGATGATGAGAGTCACCTGGCCCTTTTCCGTCATGCCGGCACCCAGGGCCGCGGCGGAATTGTCGGCACTGCCGTTTGCCACCGGCGTCCCTTCGGGAATGCCGGTGAGTCTTGCGACTTCTCCGGATACACGGCCGATGATGGTTGTGGAAGGTGCCGCATCCGGGAACACAGACCGGGGTATGGAAAAAAGATTGAACATCGCATCAGACCATTTCCGGTTTCTGACATCGAAAAGCAGTGTTCCCGACGCTTCCGAGTAGTCGGTCATCATTTCACCGGTCAGGCGGAATTTAATGTAATCCTTGGCGACAAGAACATGCTTTGTACGAGCCCATGTGTCCGGGTCGTTCTTCTGAATCCAGGAGACCTGAGGCGCGGTATAGGTTGAAGTTGCATTGTTGGATGTTTCATCCATAATCATGGCCGATAATTTCTTGTCGGCATTGAGATCTTCAACGATGTGCTGAGCTCGCTGGTCCATCCAGGTAATTGCTGAACGGAGAGCTGTCCCTTTTCCGTCCAGATAGACATGGGTGTGCATCTGGCCGCAAATACCTATAGCGGTAACTGCGGCCATCTCGTCAGGATTCGAATCCCGAAGTGACTGACTGCCCGCCACAATGGCGTTCCACCAGGCTTCGGGATCCTGCTCGGCAAATCCTGAACGGGGGGCATCAATGGGATATTCCGCATACGCATCACGAATGGTTTTACCGGTTTCAGATACCAGTGCGACCTTTGTTCCTGTAGTTCCGATATCCAGACTCAAATACGTGTACATTAAATTACTCCGGGAAATAGAGATCGACGATGCTTTTATTGGCCCCTGGTGCACCGATCATCGGAAGCTCCCGTGTTTTCATGGTGTTGGCCAGGTTTTCCACTTCATGCCGTGAAATCTCTTTCACCTCACCTGCCGCGATGGCCGAGAGTATTGAAATGGAGCTCACTTCGAGCATATCCACGATATGCATCAGCCTGATGATATCCGAAGGGTTAATAGCTGTGATGCCGTGGCTTTCCATGATGAACGTATTGTAATTCTGCAGGAAGGGCTTGAAATTATCCGCCAGCTGCTGGGTTATCGGCTCCGCATAAGGCACAACC
>DAOVYP010000423.1 GCA_030635565.1 Spirochaeta sp.
GCAAACGGAATCCGGGGCGGAAGTTCAAGAAAACGTCCCCGTTCCCCCGGGAGTTCAATTTCTCCGGACATGAATTCCAGGATTTCCTCCAGCTCCCGGTCACTCACCTCGCCATCGCCGTTGAGGTCGAGGAATCCGACAGCGGCTTCATAATTGAAATCCCGCCAGAATCTGAAGGCATGAAAGAAATGAATTCCCCTCGCTCTCTGGAGCTCCTCATCATCGATAAAACCATTCCGGTCGGCATCGAAGAACTCATCGACAAGATTTACCACATCGTGTGGGCCGTCATGAAAAGCAAAAGTCATTTCATGAAGCATGCCCTGTTCATGTTCGCTCAGGAATCCGTCGTGGTTTTCATCTGTGAGGGCCTGGTATCGATTCGTCACCCAGGAACCGGGGGTAGGCAGGAGGAGTTCGTTTCGAACCACCCTCCACCGCCCCTCTATGAAACGGATGGCCAGGCCTTCCCTGATGTCCTGTTCTGGATGAAAGAAGAGCAGGAACCTGAAATCGTCGGACAGCTCTTCAGCATATTCCAGCTCACCCAGGTGGTAGTCCTCCTGAGGGCCGAGATCAGCAAAATAATGGAGACGAAATTCCACAAAGGCCTCGAAACCCCGGATTTCCGTACGCTCGCCGTTCCTTTCGGAGAGTAGAAGCGACGCGTCCTCCCCCAGGATTTCATGCAGAAGATCGGGATTGCGGGTCTGAACCGCTTCCTCCCATAGACTGAGCAATTCTGCGACATCCGGCGGTATGTCTGCAGTGACACCTGCTCTGTCATGGTCTCTTGAACCGGGTAGTGCTGAATCGGGGTCACCGGCGCATGAAGGAAGCATGGCCGGCAGTGTCATAAGGAATAATAAGATGATTACCGGGAACTTGAAGAATCCGCTCGTTTTCATGGATAGGCCTCCAACGGAAAGTCGAAAGGCTCGGCAAGAACAGCTGTTACCGATTATAACTCCTCTGAGCAGGTATTGCCATGAACCGATGGAGAGGGAGTACACAAATTTTAAATTTGACACCGGCATTTGAGTATTGTACAATGTTTCCATGCTGGTACATCGTTCACATATAAGAACAACGTCTTGGATATCTATGTGGTAAACAGCATTACAAAAGCAATCTATGTAATGGAAGCCTTGAGCGGCAGCAAGAACCTGGGAGTAACAGAGCTCAGTAATAATCTGGGATTTCCCAAGAGCAGTGTGCACTCAATACTGAAAACCCTGGAAGCGGAAGGACTTCTCGAAAGGGTAGTTGATACAAACAAGTACCATCTCGGTCGTAAGTTGATCGAGTTGGGAAACAGGGCCCAGCTGAACCTGGATATCTGCAAAATTGCCCACCCGTACATGAAAAGTCTCAACAGATTGACAGATGAAACTGTCCTTCTCACCGTATTGGATAATGATGAGGTGCTCTACGTGGATTGCATTGAGTCAAAGCAATGGCTTCGGACTTATTCGGTAATCGGAGTCCGGGCCCCGCTTTATTGTACGGCTGTCGGTAAATCTATCATGGCAAATCTGGATTACAGCCATGTCAAGGACATAATCAGAGAAAAAGGTCTGCCCCGAATTACGGAAAATACCATCACTACCGAAGACGGGATACTGGCGGAGCTGGAAAGTATCAGGGCCAAAGGCTACGCCATAGACAACATGGAGCATGAAGATCAACTCGTATGTGTAGGCGCCCCGATTAGAAATGCCAAAAAAGAAGTATTTGCCTCAGTCAGCGTATCCGGACCGGTTTCCCGTCAGGATATGGCAAATATCGATGATCTGGGAATCAAAGTTATGGAAGTGGCCCGGGAGATATCCTGGAAACTTGGATACCGCTCGAGTCCTTAGTTAAGGATAAAGATAGGTCGTTGACCTATTTCATTAATTTTGTCATGAGGCTTCTCTGACGGAATAATTGTCAGTTCAGAAAGCCTTAAGGAGGATTCTATGAAAAAGAGAGTTGTATGCATCACACTGGTGTTCGCTCTCATCTCTGCGTTTGCTTTGGTAAGTTGTGGACAGAAAGAAGCAGAAGTCGAGACGGCCGCACCTCAAATGATCCAGCTCAGCTGGTCCAGCATATCCACGGCTGATACCGCTTTATCGAAAGCCATGCAGAAATTCAAGTTTGAAGTGGAGCGCCTCTCCGGAGGGAGAATCAGTGCGGACCTGTATAACGGCGGCCAGATTTTCACCCAGGAAGGTGAGCTTTCGGCAGCCCGGGAAGGTACTCTGGATATGGCCTACTATGCAGCCGGTTGGGTTGCCGAATGGGCACCATACCTGGGTCAGCTTAACGCAGTCTACACCTTTACCGGCTATGACCACATGCGGAATGTGTACACAGATCCTGAAATCTGGGGAAGAATCGTAAAAGATGTTTCTGACAATGTAGGTGTACGCCCTTTGTCTGCATTTTACCTGGGCACCCGCGAACTTAACCTGGTGGAAAGTGTCGGTCCTGTCCGCCATCCGGATGACATGAAGGGTGTCAAGCTTCGAACACCGAATAGTCCGAACTGGATAGCTCTTGGAAAAGCATTGGGCGGCAACCCGACACCAATGAGTTTCGGAGAAGTCTATATGGGGCTTAAGACGGGGGTTGTTGAAGGTCAGGATAATCCACTGCCCACAGACAGGATACAGAAGTTTTACGAGCCTACCAAATATATCATCATGACTGATCACGTAGTCGATACGGTATGGCCCAGCATCAACATGAAACGGTGGAATTCATTTTCCAAGGAAGACCAGGACATCATACTGGAAGCGATAGAACTTGCAAGACAGTATAATGATGAACTGCAGCAAAGCCGTGAAGCGGATGACC
>DAOVYP010000533.1 GCA_030635565.1 Spirochaeta sp.
CTGTAAGGTCGGCAATAATGCTCATGCCGCCGGACGCGGTGTCGTGAAAGTCCAGGAGATTCCATGCCTGGGTTTCCAATACTGCGGCGGCATCAGGTTCAATACCGGCACCCAATAATGCCGGAATGGCGGTATCCGTCGTCAGAACCCAAAGATTCTCACGGTATTTCCGAATAAACGGCAGAGCGTCCTCCAGTGACGGACCGGCACCGACAACGAGAGGGATACCATGTATTTTCAGGTCGGTGAAGCTGCGGAAATCAATTTTACCACTGGCCATCTCTGAAATATTCGCGAAAATGTGCCTGATCCATTCCCGGCCAAGACGACCGAGTGCATGGCGGTTCCGCCAATATGTATGCAGATTATCCATAAGGAAGGATGTCAGTTCATCGTAGAGTTCGGGATTCAGCGAGGCGCCGCCGTTCAGATCAATGCGCCGTACACGTCTGAATTTCCAGGGACTCAATTCATACATCAGTGCATGCAGGGAGTTTTTATCCGAGAGACGAACCTGGATAATCCGTGAATCATCCCTCAGGTCCTTCCGGATATGAGGTGAGCAGAGAGCCATCAACTCCTGTGACTGCTCGATGGCGAGGATTATGGAATCTTCAGGTATTCTGTGCGCAAGGGTGGAAAGGCCGTAACCGAGAAGGGGAGAGGGAACCAGATAAATACAGCAATTTTCAACAGGAGCCGATTCGGCTGTCCTTTCCGGCCGTCTGTCCGGCTGATGCCGGGAATATAAATATCGACCCGCTGCATAGACGGTCAGACCCCGGCCGGTATCTTCTAACCGGGGTCCGCTCATTTCATCCCTGTTCCGGGAAAATGCGGTTGTATGCCGTGCTGAATTTATCTTCGAAAAGCTTCGATTCGTCATTTACCACTGCCGCGCGGAAGTCGTTCTGTCGCGATCGAGCTATTTCGTAGTCTACAAGGCTGTCCCAATAGTCAATTTCTTCCTGCTCATCGGACGAAACAATGGAGAACAGAGCAACGGAACCATTGAGAACGACAGGTTGTGATACGGCCCCCGTACGTGTCAGGGGTACTATCTTGTTCCAGAAATCATCAGAAGAAGCAGTTCCGCTGAGAACCGGATCTCCGGAGTTTTCCGGACTGCCGCCGAGAATTGAATCAGAGGCGTAGTTCACGGGGAAAGAGGAAGTGGTATTTACCACCAGTCCTTCTTCTTCCATGGCACTGCGAAAGGAATCGGAAGCGATAGCCTTTACCCTGTACTTTTCAACCTGGGCCAGAATAACATCTTCCACGATGCCGACTTCGTTCTGCAGCATATACAACCGAACTTCTTCAATCATGTCCTTCGGGTCGGTATTTTCGGCAGCACCGTCAACCCTGAAAATCATCCAGCCATAATCGGTATCAAAGGGGCCTGCAATGCCGCCTTCATTAAGGGCAAAGACTGTGTCGGTGTTGTCTGTTCCCATCAGTTCGGTAATCCGGTAGTAGTCTGCAGCTCCCATGCTGCCGCCGTCTTCAGAATAACTGTCCTGGGAATATTCACCGGCGAGATCCGCAAAAGCGCCCATATCCTTTCGGCGCTCATCATATAGACGTATCACCTTTTCTGCTGTTTCTTCATCGGAAACTGTGATACGGCTGACCGGAAGCCGTGTGAAAAGACCGGAATTGGCTCGCCCGTATTCAATGACGTTTTCATCCGGGAATTCCGTGAATGGAATACTGATGTATTCGTAGGTGTTTTCATCGGCACGCATATCCCAGAGAAAATCGAGCTGGTTCAGTGAATGATACTGGCTGTCCAGAACATCCTGTCCCCAGGTGGAGAGGGTCAGTTGTTCCTTCATCAGCTCCCTTTCGGATTCTTTTACAGCCGGGGATGCCGCAAGGTATTTCGCTTCATCAAACTCGCCATTTGTACGATAGCGGCCGAATTCGATGACTCTCCTGTCGACAGCCCGTGAGGAAGGTTCATATCCGCTGTCATCAAGGTGATATGCAATGGCTGTATTGAAAACAATAGAGGAGAAAGCCTCCTGCCAGGCCA
>DAOVYP010000437.1 GCA_030635565.1 Spirochaeta sp.
ACCGGGGGCAGCGGGATTTTCCGGATTAATTGTCGATTCCACCAAACCGTTGTAATCAACATCCGTAATTAACCGCCGGCATATATCCAGCATTTTCTCACTTGTAACCGGTGGTTCCTGATCAGGACCGGTCAACATGGGAAGAGATGCGGATACGTAATAATATTCGGCCAAGAAGCGCCCCCTATTCCGAGAGCAGCCGGGCTAATCTGGGATTCAGAAAGCGTCCGAGCATGACGGCGATTTCCTTCTCGGAAAAATCGTAGAATGCCGAACCGTCTTTCCTTGAAATACGAAAACCGGCATCCAATCCCTTGAACGGTTTTATTACCAGACCAGTTGAAATTTCGGATCCCAGTCTGGAAACCAAATCGGCCTCCAGCTCGGAGAGTTGCCTCTCAGGGACAAGTACTTCAATACTGCCTTTATCTGATTCGGATAATGACTTAACGGCTGCGGTCACCACCTCGGCCAGAAGATCATTATTCAATGCTTTTCCGGTTTCGGTTTCCAGCACCTTTCCGAATAATGCTTCAATTTCGCTTTTTACCGTAAGGACAAGATCCCTTCCGGCCTGCCGCAAAGCTTCACGACCACTGCGCTCCGTTTTCTCGACATCGGCTTTCGCGGTCTCACGCAACGAATCGGCATCTACCTGCGCTTTTCCGACAATCACAGTCGCCTGGTCTTTTGCCTCGGTAATTATCCGCGCCGCATTTTCTTCGGCGCTTTTTACACCATCATTTTTGATCTTGTCGATCAGTTCCTTGAGTTGAACGTCCATGAACCTTCCTTATTCCAGATACCTTGATACTTTGTTACTGATTCTATCTATAATGAGATTAACGAGTTCCGGATAACCCCGTTTTTTTACCAGGTCTTTCAGATACGACTTCAGTTCAACAAGAACCTCTTGAGGATCCGACACATCAGGCGGTTTCCATTCCGTAAGATCTTTTACCAGCTCTTTAACACATGAAATCTCTTTCTTGAGTAAAGCACGATTTTCCTTCCAGACGTATGCCGTAATTTCATGGCATTTAAATCGCTGTGAATAATACTCCAGCAATGTCAGAACGTTATTTTCCGCTTCTTCAAGTTCAATCCGAAAGACTTTAATCAATAATAAAATACGTTCGGGCATTTCTCTCCCCTGTTAAAGAAATTGAATATATCGACAAGTATAGGATTAGTCCTGATCCATCTGCAAATATTCTACTTGACAATAACCGATCCAAGGCTGAAATCCCCGATAATCTTGAGGAGTCTGCCGTCCTGCTCCAACCGCAGATCCTTTCCGGGAAAAGCAATGGGCAATTTTTCACGAACCATCTGTTCAATATCGGCCTTGATGCATTCTTGAACATCGACAGGTATATGTTCAAGGGTGGACATTCTAACCCGGACAATATATCCACGCCCCAGCCGGCTACCATACCCGGGGGTGAAATCGGCTCCGATATTGAACAAACCGTCCATTTCCTTGTTAGCCGTCCCGTCTCGCTGAGCCCGGTTCGGATGCAACGTATAATTGCCGCCATATTTATCTTCAAGCCTGTCGTCAATTTCATCGAACATGGCTTTCATTTTATGCTCCCATCTGATGAGTTTCGTATGGCGCATTGAATTAAACCTCTACCAGCTGACTTCCCAGGTTACAGGAGCCCTGCCGTATAAAATATCAGACAAGGTGATTTCCAGAACGGCGGTACGTCCGTCGATTATTCCAGGTTCCGACGATTCGGGTTTTGCCGGCGGCCTGAAGCTGAAACGAAACAATGAATCTCCGATTATCGAGTCAATAGCTTCCCGAATACCTGAGTCGGCATCTGAATAATCCTCAGCTATCGGTAAAGTAAATACCAGGGAACCGCTGTCAATGTCGCCCCGGAGTGAGATATCAAGGTCGAGATAGTCGGAGAGACTTTCCATCGAATCCGCTTTCAGCCTGACGTCAATACGTTCACTGCCGTCGGAAATTGTATACACGCGATATCTTTTAAGCTCAACACCGGGGAACCGAAGGCTCTGCTGGCGAAAATCTTTCTCAGTAAGAGGTAGCGGCCAGGGTTCATCGGAACCGAAACCTCTGCCGAAATCGGCTGTATCCTGAGTGATTGTGTAAGTCAGGGACAGCTCTACGCTGCCGTTTTTATTCAGCCGGATGTCTGTTTCGAGATGGAGACATGAAGTAAGGAAGAGAATCGAGATTCCCATGATGACAAGAACTGGATACCTGGCAGCAGAACCTGAAGTTAAACCCATGGGACTATCCTAACCGGGAGAGGAGAAACGGTAAACAGCCGCTACCATCGAGCATCATCTTCGAGTTCATCACGAATCCTCAGATAATTTTCATATCGGTCAGGGTGTATCCGCCCGTCTTCGACCGCTTTAATTACTCCGCATTCCGGCTCATGGCGATGACTGCAGGGACGAAAAGAGCAACCTGTCATCACATCTTCGAATTCGGGAAACCAATGAGGCAGTTCTTCTGGAACGATACCCCTGACAAGGATTTCCCTCACCCCCGGGGTGTCAACCAGCTTCCCGCCCCAGGGGGTATCGAGGAGGCGCCCGAAATTCGTGACATGTCTCCCCCGGTCGTACTTCCGGGATATTTCGCCGGTGGCCAGTCCCAGACCGGGAATCAGGCGATTGAGTAACGTTGACTTTCCCACTCCTGAAGGTCCGAATAGAACTGCTGTCTTGTTTTCTACCAGTGCCTTGAGCTCTCCAAGACCCTCTCCGGTTTCAGCT
>DAOVYP010000540.1 GCA_030635565.1 Spirochaeta sp.
CCCGACAGGGTATACCGACGCAGATGACGGACAGCGGCAGGTCCGTCTTCCCGGTAGAGCATAGTCAGTTCGGCATTGAGGGATATTTCCGGTTCAAGAGAAAGCACATCACTGAAATCGAACCGGAACATATCACTGGCCAGCAGCCCTCCACCGGACTGGATGGATTGGTCCCGCCGAATACGGTTCCCCGCCACCAGCAGCATGGCCAGGGCGGCGGCCAGGGTTATCCCGTAAAAAATCCGACCTGCAGAAATCCGACTCCCACGATTTGGTCCCGGGATTCCTGATGTCCTTATCTCTACATCCCTGCGCACTGCCGCAAATGAAAGAATCACGAGCAGAATGGCTAGAACTGCGACAATAAGACTTAAAGTATCCGCCCCGGGGCCGGACAGGGATTGAGACCAGAGATTGTCACGCTCCAGCAGAAGTATCGTGAAACCGGTAAGAATGACTATCTCGATGATACCGGCCCCGGGACGACGTGCGACCAGATAGATTGAAAGTGCCGTAAAATACAGATACGGCGCCGTCAGAAACCACCCATTGTCGAAAGTGATGGTCAGATCAGATATGACGGCCGATGAAACGGCAAAAACCACCAGCCGGATCAGCCAGGGCAGCAGGGCAATTGCGGCCACCGCCGGCATAATTCTCAAGCGCAGTCTGTATGCCAGATACCCAACGGCGGCGGCTGAGGGTAAAGCGCCCCAGGCCCATGCGGGAGGCACGACATCCTGAAGAAACCGGCAGAACAGAATCCATCCCAGGGTATGAAGCAGGAGCCTGGGAAGCAGCCGAACTCCAAAAAATCGGTCAGATCCGTCTGACATCAAGCCCCTCCGCCACAGCCAGAGATTCCGCCAGCTCCAGCTTACGCCGGTACCGCCGGAATTGCACCTTTCCCATGGCGGAATCCAATTGATCGGATTCACCAACCAGCCAATGGGAGAACGGCCGCTTCAACATTGCACCGGCGGGATAGCCCAGGGACACCCGGCATCCCCGGCTCAAGGCTTCGGCGGCGGCAACTCTACCTTCACCATCCTCAGGATGAGCGATAATCCATAATCGCTCGCCGGGGGCCGGTGATTTCCGCAGACCTGAACCGGAGGGAAGAGACCGGGCCAGCCGTTCATCCCAGCCCGCTTCAGTACCGGTCCATTGCTCTTCACCAGGCAGCATGATGCCAACTTCCTGACCCTCATCCTCAAGGCGCCGGACCAGGGCCGCGGCAGCTTCGAGAGCGAAATCGAGACGGCGAACCCGTTTTTTTTCTCCGAACCCGGATGACGATGAGGAAATAACCAGCAGCCAGAGGCGGCCCCGAAACGGAATTCCCTCCTCCCCCACACGCACCAGCATATCACCGGTTCTTGCATAGAGCTTCCAGTCCAGACGCCTGGGATCGTCACCGGGAATATAGGAACGCCGCTCCAGTCTCTCCTCGGCATCTTCACGAAGCCTCGGAGCCGTCGCCGTTTCGGCAATGGGACGGCCGGGGATGTCGGCGCCATCGATAGTTTTTAAAATGGGCGGTACACTGACGCTTCGGGAACTCCCGCAGGGACAGTCGAGACGAAAGAATCCGAAGGGGTCGCAGGCCCGGATGAAGGAACGGCCCAGCCATTCGCCGCGACGGGGAAAAACCAAATTCGCCGAACCGGCGCCCGTCGGAGGAAGCGGGGCGGCCGTATGATGCCCGAAGGGTCCGAATCTCAAAATCCAATAAACCGACAGCCGTATCCCGGGAAGAAAACGTGAACGGACCGGATCGGTTTTTAACAGGACAGGACGACCGATTTCACAATTCCCCGGAAGAGCCATGATGCAGGTTTCGGCCTTGCCGGCCATCCTGACAACCGAAAAAGCGCCGGTCAGAAGAAACAGGAGTGAAATAAGAACCAGGGAAGGCAGTCCGATCCCGACTATAAGAGCGGCTGTTCCGGTTTGAGGCACTCCCCTGTAGA
>DAOVYP010000037.1 GCA_030635565.1 Spirochaeta sp.
CCCGGATATTTTTCAAGATAATTGAGGGCGAGACGCATCTGATCCGCTCCGGTTGTCAGTGACCGGGATGACCATCCGTCCGGATCGTAATAGACCGTATCCCGCATGCCGAGTACGTCAGCTTCCTGATTCATTCTCAGGATAAAATCCGCCCCGTTAGTACACGAAAGGAGAGCAAGGGTCCATGCGGCATCATTGGCCGAAACAAGTGCCGCCGCTCTTTGTAGTGTAATGAGGGCGGCTTCGTCACCGGCAGTGAGTCCGAGCACCGAGGAACCGGGCCTCATCGCCAGAGCTTCTCCTCCCGGTGGTATCGGATAAAGTTTTTCATTCGAGAGGTGGCCGATTGCCACATCGGACAATGACAAATGCAGGGTCATAAGCTTGGCCAGCGATGCGGGAGAAAGAAGAGTCTCAGCTGATTGTTCCAGTATCACGACACCGGTTTCTGCATCCGCTACGACATATACCGGAGCCGACAGGTTCTCAGGCCCCGGAATCGGTTCCAGGGCAAATCCTGCTGCTGATATCAGCAGCAGCAAGGCAGCAGCCGGCCCCGGAAAATAAAATAAATGATTCAGGATTTCCAGCACTCCCCGAGAAGTTTCACCATTCCCGCATGATCCGACATGGAAGCGGTTTCTCTGGCACTATGCATGGCCCACAGAGGGTTACCAATGTCAACTGTGCTGATGGATGCCGCAGTTGATGCCAGTGGCCCCAGTGTATATCCACAAGGCAGGTCCGATCGAGATATAAACTTCTGCAAAGTCAGGTTTATTCGATTTGCCGCAGAGATAATCCGTCCTTCCGTATTCACATCCGTGGCATAATGTTTCAGGCCATGGCTTTTAAGCACCGGACCTTTTCCCATCTTCGTAGCATAACCGGGATCGTGCCGGTCAGCATAATTGGGATGGACTGCATGGGCCATATCGGCGCTCACCATGAAGGACGACCACCGCGTACGCATCAATTCCTCACGTCCACCTCCGGCGGACAATACGATTCTCTCGATAATTTCGTCCAGAAACAAAGATGCCGCACCGGCAGCTGTTCGATTGCCGACTTCCTCCGCATCGAACCAGGCCGCCAGAATCCCGGAATCTCCGATTTCATCAGCCTGAGGAAGGCTCTCGAGAATTGCATGGGCCATGGCCAGATTATCAAGACGGCCGGATACAATCAGGCGATTTTCACCCTCGCCCAGGAATGCGGCCTTCTGTGCCGGCATCAAATAAAGTTCCGAAGCCAGGAGATCAGAACTTGTGATATTCAAGTCACCGCAGATTCGGGTAAGAAGAGGGTTGATGGTATCAGCGCTTGTCCCGGAGTTATCAGGAATCAGAGCTGCCATGTGGGTTTGGGGATTCAGTTCAACACCCTTGTTCACATCTCTGTTGAAATGAAGGGCCAGTGAAGGAATTACGGCTAATGGGGTCCTGCTCCGCCAGGCCTTCAATACAGGCCGGCCGTTGGCACTCCTGTAACTCACCATTCCAGCGACTTCAAGTTCCCTGTCCATCCAGGTGCTATTGATAATGGAGCCATAAGGTTCCACAGGGTATCGCCAGGCACCTTTGTCGCTTGCAGCGGCTTCCGTTTTAAGTTTCCAGAGTGGACTGTCAAGATGCGCCGCAGCGATTCGCAGACCTGATTCCGCAGGCGGAAGACACCCCGGAATGAAAGCTATGACGGCCCTTTTGTCCCGTATGACATAGTATCCACAAGCACTCTCAAGCTTCCACGGATCAGCTTCATCAAGCTGCCGAAAACCTGAATTATCCAAAACCGAGGAAATTGACTGAGCAGCGTGGAAAGCCGTCGGAGAAGCATCCAGAAAATCCTTGAGGCTGCCCATTACCGGCGACGACCGAAGATCCGAAGAAGGAAAAGGAACATATTGATGAAGTCAAGGTAGAGTTTAAGCGCCCCGATGATGGACAGACGGACAAAATCGGATTCACCGACATCAGCACTCGCACCATCACTCATTCGCTTGATCATCTGGGTATCGTAAGCCGTCAAAGCGGTAAACAGAACAACTCCGACAGCGGAATATAGAAAATGATAGGTCTCACCGCCTATAAAAATTCCGACAACACCGGCAATGATAAGACCGATAAGCCCCATGAACAGGTAATGCCCCCAGCCGGAGAGGTCACGCTTTGTAGTTATGGCCCAGAGGCTCATTACGGCAAACATTCCCGCAGAAACGGCAAAGGCCTGAAAGATGACTGTCCCCGTATATGCGAGGAAAATAAAGGACATCAAGACCCCGTTGAGAACGGCGTATAGCATGAAGCCACCCATAGCGGCGGGAACGCTCATTGTTCTGCTGTTCCGGGATAACAGAAACACCAGACGAAAACTACCTATAATGAGAATAAATATTGGCGCTCTACCGTTTTCGAACAGAATATTGCGCACAGTGACCGAGTTCGCAGCCCACCAGGCCATAACCGCTGTCAGCGAAAGCCCGACGCTCATCCACATATAAACATTACGAAGAATAGTCCTGTAACGAGCCTGAGCCCCCGAAGCCAATAATCCAGTTACCATTGTTACTCCCTAACCAGGTCTAATTTGCAGGAGATTGCATAAATTGTGGCATATGATGACAGTCGTAGACGTAAATCATATCAAGCAATTTATAAAGCAATCTCGCAAATTAGACCGTATCTCCCGAAGTGATCCGGAATCCTGACGGATTCTCAACTCAAGCTGAATCCCCACTTTGCCATCTCCTGAGATCATCAATATACAAAAAATGCCCCCACTCGGCATTAAAACATCATGACAAAGCTGCTTTCAGCACCCGATCCGGATCTGCCGGGCAAGCATACGGCCGTCCAGTACCACAAGTAATTAAAAGTCCCGACTGACGGTAGACGCGCTTGTGAAACGATTCCATGATAGTGGAGCTTTTCTGAGCTCAATATATATCGATCATCGGAGAAAGAGCCATATGAAATTCGTCATTGCCAACGATCACGCAGCCGTCGAACTGAAAGAAACCTTAAAGGTATGGCTGGAAAGCCGGGGACATGAGGTGAACGATCTCGGTGTCGGAACAGGTGGGAAGGCCGATTATCCGGATAAAGCGAAAGAGGCCTGCATGACTTACCTGGCCGGAGGTTATGACTATGGAATCGTATGCTGCGGCACGGGTATCGGCATTTCCATTTCAGCTAATAAAGTGAAGGGAATACGATGCGCCCTGCCCCAGAATGCCTTTGCTGCAGCGATGGCCAAAGAACACAACGACTGCCAGTTCATCGCATTCGGAGGGCGTATTGAGTACCCGGACACACCTGTGGAAATGCTCAAAAGATTCCTGGAGGCCGAATACGGAGGCACCGACAGGCATCTTCGTCGTGTCGGAAAAATCATGGGCATCGAAGAGGAATAGAGAAATGCTGTCGGAGCGGCAACTCCTGTCTGCATCTTCTTGACTCAAGCTGAGCATACCGATAATGTTCCTTACTGCGGTCGCTTAGCTCAGCTGGATAGAGCGTTGCCCTCCGGAGGCAAAGGTCGAAGGTTCGAATCCTTTAGCGATCAATTTCAAAAGGTGCTGTTCCGATATGCGCGGAATAGCATCTTTTTAATGCCTTTTCATTTCACAGGTCCTTTGGTAAGATTTTCAGCACATTCTCATCATGAGGTTAAGTCGTGAAGAAGAGCCTGCCCCTGGCCCTTGCGGCGATTGTCGCAGTACTTATCGTCTGGTCGATCAGGCCATTGAAGAGCAGGAAATGGGATATTGAATTCGATCCGGATCTTCAGTCAGGAAAAGACCATTATCTTGATTCCCTTGTGTATTCGCCTGTCGGCAGGTCCCGACCGAATATCGTTGTCATCCTTGCCGATGATCTAGGTTTGACGGACATATCCCTGTACGGTTCTCCCCATGTGGATACACCCAACATCGATTCGATAGGTGAAGAGGGGATCATTTATAATCAGGCATATGCGACATCAACCATTTGTTCTCCTTCACGAGCCGGTCTGCTGACCGGGCGGTACCAAAACCGCTATGGTTTCGACACCCAGCCCATGACCAGATATGCCGGAAGTAAACTCGAATATCTGGCATTCAAGTATTTGGTTGACACTAAGCCCATGTACATCGTGGAAAACGATAGCATACCTTACCTGGATCAGATTGAGAGGCAGGGTATGCCTCCGACTGAAATTCTCCTGAGCGAAGCCCTGTCGGCTGCCGGATATCGTTGCGATATCGTCGGGAAATGGCATCTGGGATATGGCGATCTGCAACACCCGAATAACCGGGGATTTGATTCATTTTATGGATTTCTGGAAGCCTTCAGCTATTTTATTGATCCGGAGCTCCCCTATGTCGAAAGCTGGCAGTTTGATGAATTCAGCGAAAAACATATCTGGAGACAGGAGAGGGACGGCTTCAGTGCTATTCAGCGCAACGGTGAAATAATCGAAGAAGATGTTCATCTCACCGATGCTTTCGCCAGGGAGGCTTCAGTAATAATCCGCGATGCGGCAGCCGGTGATGAGCCTTTCTTCCTGTATGTTCCATTTTCGGCTCCCCACACGCCATTTCAGGCTCTCACCGAATATACATCTCGTTTTTCTCACGTCGAAGATCCGAGAAAACGAATCTATTACGCCATGATCGCCCAGCTTGACGATGCGGTGGGGCGCATACTTGACAGCCTCGAAGCGGCAGGGGTGACCGACGATACCCTCGTGATATTTGCGAGTGACAACGGCGGGGCAACATATACCATGGCAACCGGTAATGATCCCCTGAGGGGCGGCAAGATGTCTCATTTCGAAGGCGGCATTTCGATTCCCCTGATGATGAGGTGGCCCGGAGTCATTGAAGGGGGCAGGACTGATGATAGACCGGTGATACTGCTTGACCTCTTCAGCACCATTCTGGCCTCTGCCGAAGTCCCTCTTCCGACCGACAGGCCGATGGACGGCATCAATCTCATGGATTCCGCAGTCATGGAGGAAACGCCGATCCGACCCCTTTACTGGCGAAGCGAATACAATCACATCATTCATTACGGTGACTGGAAACTGATGATGAACGGCAAGGACGGCAGAGTCTGGCTTTACAATCTCAAGGTAGACAGGGAAGAAAACCGCAATCTGGCATTGGATGAGCCTGAAATCGTCGAACAGCTCAAGTCCATGTTCCTGGATTGGAACGACGGTATGGCCGATCCGGCCTGGCCCCGTGTTATGGACTATCTGTATGACGAGGATGGGGAGGGATACTGGTTCGCCATCTGACTTTTGTTACATATCGTTTCAGAATCTTCCGGTTCCGGCTGTGGCCGATCGGACACTTCTTCTTCCCCACAGCAATCGGCCCAGTATCTCTTCCCGGGGATCGGACGCTTTGTCGAAATAGATGGTGTGCCAGCTTTTCAGCCCGGCAAGATCGGCCGCCGATTGCCGGGCTTCTCTCAAGCCGCCGCTCATGTCCGCGAGGCCATTCTCCAGGGCGCGGCTGCCGGACCACGGTATACCACCGGCCAGGGCGTTCACTTCCTCCGTCGAAAGGCTGCGTTTTTCCGCAACCAGAGTTCGGAACATTCCATCAATATCAGCGACTCCCGCAGCGTACAGAGATGCCGTTCTCCCATCCAATTTACGGCCGGGGTGAGCGGCACCTGACCATGGAGTCGTACCGATTCCGTCAATGTGCATTCCAAGCCATCGGGATAGAGCTTCTTCGAAACTCAACGAAAGGCTGTAAACACCGATTGAACCGGTGATGGTTTCCGGCCTGGTGACAATAATGTCGGATTCGACGGCGATCCAGTAACCGCCGGATGCCGCAAGATTGCCCAGTGAGGCTACAACCGGCAGGCCCCAGCGATTTCGTGTTTCTTCCAGAACCCGCCTGACTTCTTCTCCGGCGCGTACATCCCCACCCGGGCTGTCGATGCGAATAACCAGGGCCTCGACCCCCGGCGTATCCCTGGCGGCACTGATGGCCTCAACAACATCTGTGCTCCCCGCCATACCGGTACCACCTTCCCCGTAGACAAGGGTTCCAACCACGGGGACAACCGCTACAGCCGGCCCCCTGCTCTTTCCGGAATATTGCCCCATAACGTAATCGACAGCATCTATCCGCTGAGAGGTGTCGTTTCCGAAGTTTGCTTCAAGAATTTCATCCAGTACACCGCCGGTCTCAACCTTGTCCACCAACCCGGCATTCAACGCGGCCCTTGATCCATCGCCTCCGGCTTCCGCAAGATGTCTGTCATAACTGTTGATCCAATTCGACAGTTCTCCCGAATCCATATCCCGGTTTTCCGCCACCTCATGGAGCCAGGTTCCCCACAGATCTGAGAGCAGTCGTTTTTCATCACGGCGGGCGGCTTCAGACATGCCGTCAAGGATGAAATTCTCGGCTCCGGTTTTCGACTCACCGGACCGGAACAATTCCGCTTCGATACCGAATTTTTCCAGACCTTCCGCATAATATGCCCGCCAGTAACCATACCCGACGGGAAAAACCTCCCCGAGGCGGTCAACGATGATGTAATCCGACGAGGATGCGACACGGTAACGGCCGTTATCGAAAGTATCGGCACTGGTTATGACTGTCTTTCCGCTCTCTCCGAACCGTTTAACGGCATCCGCCAGCTCTCCGACAGCCGCTGTTCCGCCCCCGGTCATATCATCAAGACGTACCCAGAGCCCTTCAATACGTGGATCTTCCGAAGCCAGATCCAGGGCGGTAACCAGATCGTCCAGCAGCGTCTCATTCAAATATCCTCTGACCGGTACTCCGCGGTAACTCACGGGTGCGGTATAAGCATCCACCAGCTTACCGTAGGGATTCATCACAAGCAGACTGCCCTCTCTCACCCCCGGAGGCCTGTTCCCGATAAATGCCACGATGAGAAGTATGATGAGACCCCAGAATATAATCGAAAGAACCACCCTGCGAATGATATCCATCGTATGTGCAATTCCGGATATGCGGTGGCGGAGATGATATCTCATGGCGGCCGGATTTATTCGCTGTCCAGTGCCGGAAATCCGGCGGCGTTCTGCGACCAGCCTCCCGCCAAATCGTGTACTTCCATGAAACCGAGACTTTTCATCATTCTCAAAGTCTTGCCGCTTCTATTGCCGGATCGGCAATAGATAAAATAGATCTCATCCTTATCGAGGGCATCTATCATATTTCTGAAATCCGAATCGTAGAAATCGATGTTGATTGATCCCGGAGCATTGCCGTCATCGAACTCCCCGGGGGTTCGGACATCCAGGATGACTCCGTTACCATCACTGATGGTTTTTTCCAGTAGAGAAAAATAATCATCGGCCCTCAGGGTATCCAGAACCCCGACTTCCGCGTACAGGACGCTTGATGAAAATACAAGTAACAAAACAACGGCCAGGTAAACCGGACCGGTTGTGTTTGGGTTGATTTTGACTTTCATCTGACAACTATAAGGAATCACGAGAAGAAATCCCAATATCGGTAAGGTAATTTCAAAAATCCCCGATTTTCGAAATTACCCAGACCTTTAGAAAAGTTATTTTATTACCAGATAATAAAATAACTTTTCGACCCGATACCGGAGGATCTTTCAGAATGGTAATTTTGAAAGATCCTCCGGCAGCTAAAGCATGCGTTCGGTATCATCAAGGTGCTTATTCATCCTGCTTTCTGAAATCTTACCGACCGACCGAACTTCTCCGGCAGCGAAAAGTGCGACTCGAAGTTCCTCAATCATGATTTTCGCCTCTTCCAGGGCACGACGTTTTCCCATACCGGCCAAGGGAGATAGATTCTCGATCATATCGGTCAGACGATTTCTCAGCGGTTCCCATATTCCGACTGACCTGCGATCCTTTCCGGGATCGGCGGCGCCTTTTCTCGCCCGGGATACAACTGCCTGCAGCCATCTGGGTATGGATTTCCAGGTGTCAGGCCTGTATAGGCTGATGAATTCCTTCGGCACAAGTTCCTCGATATCGATCAGACGCTCCTTGATGAAAGCCGGTCTGTGGCTCTTACCCGCGAGATCTGTTATGACGCGGCGCACCTCACCAACTGTTTCCAGCACCAGGGAAACCCGGGCTTTGTATTCCTCGGCAAGGGGAAAAAGTTCCTTGCCCCCATCCGCAAGCTTCACCGACCAGAGCTCTTTTTTACGTATTGTCTCACAAGAAAATATATCAAAAATCACCCTGTTCCAGAGTGCATCTTCCAGGGAAACGGCACCCCCGAGGTAGGCTGCATTCACACGGGCCTGACCTCCCAGAGGGAGGCTCTTCCTGAAATCCCGGATCTCTCTTGTCCAGTGAAAACGGGCCAGTCCGGCCTGGCCTTCCCTGTGGCACAGCTCCGCCTCGTTGCGATTGTCCAGATAGCGCAGGGATACCGTGTCTCCATCATCACAAAGAGCCGGCCAGAGCACGGCGCCGCCGGGTATCCTGACGGATTCCGGTATATCGCCCTCCGGCCAGGCCGTCAGGCCTTTCAGCTCATGTTCCTTCCTGTAACGCCCGCTGCGGCCCCTGTCCCCGGAGCCGGGTATAACGGAAGCCAGTTCCGAAGGATCCCTGCCTGATGCCAGCTCCCGGCCTGAATCATCAAGTAAACTGAAACGCACTCGAAGGTGGACCGGGATATCTTCAGGATTCCAGGCATTCAGGGGTATATCGACATTCCTTTCCCTGTACAGCCAGGCCGTCAGAGAACGGATCAGATCTGTATCGTCAGGTTTCATGCCGGACAGGGCCGCAGCGGCGGTCTCAGGTATGGGAATAAGACGCCTGCGATACTGTTTCGCCAGCCCCCTCATCAGGGCTTCCACCTTATCCTCAAGCAGTCCGGGTACAAGCCAGTCGGTTTTGCCGGGAGTGAGATCTGAAAGACGTCCCGAGGGAATTTTCAAGGTTACACCATCCCTGTCTGAATCCCTGTCGAAGACATAAGAGAGCTTCCATTTTTCTCCGGCGACATCAACAGAATCGGGGAACGCTTTCAATTGTTCATCATCGGTGACTCCTGTGAGAAGATCATCCTCGACCATCATGAGCATCGTGTCGCCTTTGTCCCTGATATGTCTGTTGAGAGTCCCGAGATCGAGTACATCCCGGGGAAGCCTTTCGGAATAAAATGCCGCCACGGCATCCTCACCGGCCACCAGATCCCGCCGTCTCAGCTTCTCTTCCATATCCGCCAGTCGCTTGAAAAGTCGTCTGTTGGCTTTCAGGAATGCGTATGAGGATGTTTCGGCGATATCACCTTCAACCAGAGCCGTACGGATGAATATTGTTCTGGCTTCTGCCGGGCGTACGGGTCCGAAGGGGACTGTTTCATCACCGGAAATCAAAAAACCGTAAAGCCGCATCTGTTCGGTAGCCATAACCGCCCCGGCCTTACGGCTCCAATGGGGATCGATCCAGTTGCGGGTCGCCAGATCGGATCCAAGGTCTATCAGCCAGCCCGGATCGATGGCAGCTACCGATCTGGCATAGAGACGGCTGGTCCGGACGATTTCGGCAGCCATAATCCACGGTGTACTACCCTTGTGGAGTGCCGAACCCGGATGGATCCGGGCCTTTCGGTTCCGGGTGGCTTCGTAAACGCCCTGATCTTCCCGCCGGGCGATGTGGGAAAGAAATCCGCTGAGCAGGGAACGGTGTATCACGGCGTAACGCTCGGAGAAGTTTCCCTTCTTGTCCAGGGAAGGCTCGGCATCCCGTCTCCTGGGCCGGTAACCGTTCTCCTCCATCACCAATGCCAGCTGCCGGTGAATGTCCATCCATTCCCGCATGCGCCGGAACGACAGATAATTCTCATTGCAGAATTTCTTGAGCTTACCGCTGTACGAACCCTTCTTCCTGCAGGTTCTGAATCCGTCCCAGATATTGAGCCAGCCGATGAAATCGGATTGTTCATCAATAAAAACCTTATGTGCCCTCTCCGCGCTGCCGGCTTTCCCGGGCGGCCGTTCTCTGGGGTCCGGAAGGCTTAACGCCGCCGTGATGGGAAGAACATCCCCAAGGCACCCTTCACGATCGGCCTGCAGCAGTACCTTGGCCAGTCGGGGATCCAGAGGCAGCCGGGCCATGAGACGCCCGTCTTTGCTCAATCTTCTGTCGTCACCTTCACTTACCAGAGCCCCGATTTCTCTCAGAGTCCTGAGTCCGTCCCGTATTCCCGCCGAATCCGGAGGATCGACGAAAGGGAATGATTCGATATCCCGGATGCCGATGTCCAGAAGACTTAAAATTACCTCAGCAAGATTCGTCCTTTTTATCTCAGGGAGGGTGAACTTCGGGCGGGATGTATAATCCTCCTCGGAATACATGCGTATGCAAATCCCATTCTCTACACGGCCGCAGCGTCCCGACCGCTGATCGGCACTGGCCCGGGATATCGGATCGACGGGAAGTCCATGGGTGCCCGTTCCGGGGTTGTAACGGCTTATTCTGGCAAGCCCGCTGTCCACGACATAGCGTATTCCCGGGATGGTGAGGGAAGTTTCGGCAACATTGGTGGCCACAACGAGTTTCCGCCTGCCGCCCTTCGCAAACGCCTTCTTCTGCTCGGAAGCCGGAAGACGTGCGAAAAGGGGCACGATATTGAGGCGGTCGGAAAACTCTTTTGCGGCCAGATCCATAGTGTCCCGAATATCCTGTTCGGTTGGGAGAAATACCAGGATATCCCCGACCCGGCTCTCCCGCACCAGACGGGAGACGGTAGCCGCAGTCCTTTCAACGAGGGTTAAGGTCGCATCTTCCCCGACAGGCTCCTCATAGCGCATATCCACTGGATATGTCCGGCCGGAAACCTCGATGATGGGCGCATCACTGAAATGTCTGGAAAACTTTTCAGTATCCAGTGTGGCGGAGGTGATAATCACTTTGAGATTCCGTCTTTTATCGATGAGCCGATATACCATTCCCAGCAGGACATCGATATTCAGCGATCTCTCATGAGCCTCGTCGATGATGAGAGTGTCGTATGCGTTAAGGGAGGGATGTCCCCGGGCTTCGGCCAGAAGTATACCGTCGGTCATGATCCGGATGTAGTTTCCGGGATCACTCGAATCGTGAAAGCGGATCTTGCAGCCCACAATCTCTTCATCCCCGAGCTCTTCGGCAATACGAGCGGCTACGGTGATGGCGGCGATGCGCCGCGGCTGGGTGCAGCCGATAA
>DAOVYP010000283.1 GCA_030635565.1 Spirochaeta sp.
CCCGACAGGAAATTCGGATTCGACCGGCTTCCTTCCCCCCGAAACCGTGAGTAATGGAGTTGAAAACCAGGTTGTTCAGTATCTGGGTAATGGCACCGGGATAGGTGTTTACCATGACAACGCCCTCCGTCACAGCCGAAATCCTGTGCTTTCCGGACTTGAGCTGGTGCTTGAGGCCCAGGAGTATGTCTTCCAGATAGGAACCGAGTTCAAATTCCCGGCGTTCGTCCATCTGCTGATCCACCGCCACCTGCTTGAGGCTGCTGAGTATCTTCGCCGCATGATCGAGATTGATCTGAATGATTCGCGAGGCTTCATCTGAATCCTTGAGAAACTGTTCCAGATTCTCCTGAGTGAGTGCCTGGGAGTCCCAATCACCATAAATACCGGCTGTACGCTCATTCAGAAACGAAGCGGCAGTCACACCGATGCTCAATGGAGTGCTGATTTCATGGGCGACACTGGAAACCAGAGTACCCAGGACAGCCATTTTCTCGGTTAACAAAAGCTGGTCCCTGGCGGTTCGGAGATTGTCTATGGTTTCCTCGTAGACCCTGGTCCTTTCATTCACCTTCTCTTCCATGGTTTTGTTCAGCTGCCGTAACGATTCCTCCCGGTTCATCAGTGCATCCATCATGTCGTTGATGGAATGCGCCAGGTTGTCGATTTCCCTGATATGGTATTTATCCCTTATCAGCACCGGGGTTCCATCGATGAATACTCTGATTCTGGACGAAAGTAATTTCAGGGGAGTAATGAAGTTTCGATATACGATAAACAATATCAGCGGAACTGCAATCACTGTGAATGCCATGAAGGAGAGCAGAATAACATCCCGTTCACGGCGCCAGAGGTCAGCAGAATCCGAAAATATAAACCGGGAAACCAGAAATCCCAGCATTACGAGAATAACGACCATGATAATGAGACCAATTTTTAAACGCCTACCCACATTTTCATTATGGAAAAAGAAAGGGGCGAACACAACGTGTCCGCCCCTAAGGGGAGAGAAATAAAGAAACTGATTACCAGTTGAAGAAAGGCAGCTGCCTTTTATTCCTGCTGTTACTTGTTCAGGATGAATTCCAGTTCATCACCCTGACGGGTTATCTTGAGTTCAATGCGCTCTTCGGAATTCACCAGCTCGTAAAAATGCTTCAGGCTGCGTACGTTGCGGCGATTAATGGACTTGATAACATCCCCGCTGCGAAGCCCCAGGGCCGACGCAGGGCTGCCCTCGACAACGCCGCCAATGAGGACGTTGCCGGCGGTACGGGGGATTCTCATCTGGTCGCGCAGTTCAGAGGTTACCGGAACAGCTGAGAAACCCGGCCACACATTCACTTTAATCCCGTCACGCTCGATGGTGCGTACGGCCAGTGTAATGGTGAAATTGACGGTCTTCCCATCCCTGATGAGGGTAACAGGAACGCTCTCGTCGGGTACAAGGGAAGCGACGGTCCGGGAAAGATCGTTGGAATCCTCGATAACCCGACCGGCCATTCCGGTAATCAGGTCGCCGGGGCGGATATCGCCATTCATGGCCGGGGAATCGCCGTATACGTTGTAGATGAACGCACCGCTTTTGCCGTCCAGATTCAGTTCTTCGGCCAGGGTGTCGTTCAGATCGCCCATGTTGACCCCGAGCCAGGCGTATTCAACGCTGCCCTTTTCGATGAAATCATCGATGGCCCGTCTTGCATTGTTGATGGGGATAGCAAATCCCAGGCCGATATTACCGCCGCTGGTAGACGCGATCAATGTGTTGATACCGATAACTTCTCCGTTGAGGTTCACCAGGGCTCCGCCGGAATTCCCCTGATTGATGGACGCATCGGTCTGAAGGAAATCCGTGAAGTTCTGTCCAAATGCTGTTCTGCCCTTGGCACTGATAATGCCGGCTGTAACTGTGGATTCGAATCCCAGAGGATTACCGATGGCCAGAACCCAATCGCCGACCCAGACTTCGTCCGAATCGCCAAGTTTGGCGATGGGAATATCCTCTCGTGTTTTAATTGCGACAAGAGCCAGGTCACGGAGTGGATCGTTGCCGATGAGTTCGGCTGAGAAACTGCGGCCGTCATTCAGGTTCACCTCGATTTCATCGGCTCCGTTGACGACGTGATTGTTGGTTAAAACGTACACCGTATTCCCCCGCCTTTCGACGATGACACCGGAGCCGAGCCCTTCCTGTCTGAAGGACTGAATCTGCGGTGATTCGGGTTGTTCCTGCGATTTGGGGAAACGAAAAAAGAATTCGAAAGGATTCACCGTCCGGCGTTCTATGAAATTGACGGTATTCACCTGTACGACGACGGGACGGACTTCTGTTGAGATTTGCCTGAAAGCGTTCTGCAGTTCCAGAGCGGCATTCCGTGATTGGGCGGAAGCCGGGACCGTAATGATGAAGGCGGAGAGAATCAGGAGAATCCCCAGGGCGATAATGATCCGGCCGGGCCGGTGAATTTTCTGCATGGTCATGCATTCACTCCTTAGCTGATGATAGAGAGGATACTACACAAACCTTACCGGAACCTTTCAGGAATCTTACGCTTCTGAAATGTTTGCAAATGATTTTGCCGGAAAACTCACGCGAAAACAGGCTCCGCGGCCTTTCACATCGGAGACGCCGACAGATCCGCCATGAGCTTCAACCAGGGCTTTCACCATGCTCAGCCCCAGTCCGAGCCCCGGGACCCCCGACTCCTGTCACCCCGATAGAGGCGCTCGAACACCCTTTTAATCTCATCATCGGGAATACCGGGGCCGTCATCGGTGACTTCAGCCCAGCTCAGTCCTCCGCCGGTGCCGCATCGAATATCGATATCACCACCATCCGGACCATATTTCACGGCATTATCCACAAGGTTCCCGAGAATCTGCCTGAGTCTCACCGGATCACCCAGTAGAGGTACGGATTTCGGTGCATCAAGATGCAGTGTCTGATCTTTTTCTTCAGCGATGAGTTCGTACATATCGCATACCTCGGCAGCCAGGGTGCTCAGATTACAGGGGACGCCATCCAGATGGAGCATGCCCTGTTCGGCTTCGGCGATATCCATGAGTGCCGAAAGCAGGGCTCCGGCCAGATCCGTCTGCTCCACTACAAATGCCAGCGCTTCCTCATATTCACCGGATTCACCCTTACTCAGTGCCAGTTCGGCATGCCCTCTGAGTCTCGTCAGCGGAGTCCGCAAATCATGGGCGACGGCATCCAGGGTGTCTCTCATCCCTCCGATCAGAGATTCCACTCTGTCCAGCAGGCGATTGTACCGGCTGATCAGACCATCCAGCTGATCTCCGGTACCGGGGCTGTCCAGCCTCCGGCTGAGATCTCCGGTTATGATAATATGGTCAATTTCATCATTGAGGTTGACAATGGGAAATAGAAGCCTTCGCGACGATATGATGCCGACCAGGATTCCGGCAATGATGATGGCCGCCAGGGCCCAGGGATAATTCCGCTGATACATTCCAACGAGAAACTGACGGTTTTCCGTACTGACACCAACAAATAACCTGGTACCGTCATCCAATACCGCACCGGTGATAAGAAGAGCATAGGGTATACTGTCGTTTCTCAGAATTTCATATGATCCGGGATTGAGCAATGCCAGGTCGGAATCCATGAGATTGAACTGTTCCCATCCACCGGGAATGATGGCTCCGAGCATCTCACCGTCAGGGGCATCCAGCATGAGCAGGAAGGGACGCCCTCCGTGCTCTTTCATATCAGCCGCCGCACGTTCCAATACGGCATCGTTTCCACCGAACTGCCAGTCGGCCCAGTATGAGAGCAGCCGGGAATCCAGCTCGGCCCGGTCCTGATCCCCGAACCCGATGAAAAGCGATGCGAGGAGGATGCCGTACACTACGACCGAAGAAACGGCGGCAGCCAGGGTGACGATGAGAGTCAGGCGGACATTGATCCGCCGAAGGAGTCTAACGCGGATCTTCCAGGACATATCCCACGCCGCGGACGGTACGGATCAGCTTAACCGGGTAATCGTTGTCGACCCTGCTTCTCAACCTCGAGGCCGCGCGGCTCCATGAAGACTGCGACGTCGAAGTCGGATCGCAGGGTTGTTCCTC
>DAOVYP010000519.1 GCA_030635565.1 Spirochaeta sp.
GCCGACACTCATTGACGGCTCCGCCCATATGACTATCAATCCCAAAGAATAAAGCGGATGCCGGACGAACCGGTAAGGTCCGCTTATATCAAGACGCGGAGTCTCCACATTACCTCTCAGACGCCCGTAACCTATAAAATCACCGGCATCCGTCCTCCCGGCGCTAATCAACAGCAATACAGCAGCAGAGAGTTTGACGGCAATCAGCATCCATTCTACAGATCCTCCGATACTCCAGACCGTATTTCCTTGCTGAGTATACAGAAGCCATGCGATGCCGCCGAGAGAGATGACGGAAATCAGGACATATACCAGGCGGTACCACCTCGGGGTCAGGTCGCCGAAAATATTTTCGATTCTCAATTTAACCCGCGAGTCGGCGAAAAAACTGTGGATGAAGGCCCATATAATGAAAGCAAGTGCCGGAAGAAAAGGTCCCATGCCTTCATTATACTGATTGAGCATGGAATTTGTATCGGCAAGCTATCCCGTCCCAAGCTCTTGTGATTCCTAAAAGCCGGTAATACCATCAAGCCATGAATCAACCCGAAAGCATTCGTCTGCCCTACCATAAAAAGTATCTCACACTGAGCAACAGGGACGTCAAGGCCGTCCTGATCAATCGTTTGGATCAACTCCCGGCCGCCCTCGACCGGGATGCCGAATCCGCCCTGGTCCGGGCGGCCCTGGATATCCCCATCGGATCATCGCCCCTGGAGGAGCTGGTCCGGGGGAAGCACGACATCTGCATCATCACCAGCGACCATACCCGGCCGGTTCCCTCAAGTGTTACCATGCCCATACTTCTGGAGCGCATCCGCACCGGGAATCCCGATGCCGACATCACCATCCTAATCGCCACAGGTTTCCACCGCGCCAGCACCCGGGAAGAACTCGTCGATAAGTTCGGCCTCGAGATTGTGGATAATGAAAGGATCGTGATGCATGTCAGCGACCGGGATGAGGACATGACGGAAATCGGCATCCTTCCCTCCGGTGGACGCTGCATCATCAACCGCCGGGCCGTGGAGGCCGATCTCCTTATTGCCGAGGGTTTCATTGAGCCGCACTTTTTTGCCGGTTATTCAGGCGGGCGCAAGGCCGTCCTTCCCGGGGTGGCGTCACGAACCACCGTGCTGGCCAATCACTGCGCCGGGTTCATTGCCCACCCGAAAGCCCGGGCCGGGAATCTCGAAGGCAATCCCCTCCACGAGGACATGATTTTCGCCGCCGAGACCGCCGGTCTGGCCTTCATCCTCAATGTGGTGCTGGACGGGGAAAAACGCATCGTCCATGCCGTTTCAGGTCACTTCGACAAGGCCCACCTCGCCGGCTGCTCCTGGCTTTCAGATTTCGTTCGCATTCCCCGCTCCGAAGGCGACATCGTGGTTACCACCAACGGCGGCTATCCCCTGGACCAGAACGTCTATCAGGCTGTTAAAGGCATGAGCACCGCCGAATCCTGCTGCCGGGAAGGCGCTGTCATCATTATTGCAGCAGCCTGTGCCGACGGCCATGGCGGAGAGGTTTTCTACCGCTCACTCAGGGATGCCGAGAGTCCCGCCGCACTTCTTGAGGAGGTAATGAGAGTAGCTCCGGAGAAAACCCTTCCCGATCAGTGGGAGTACCAGATCCTCTCCCGCATCCTCTCCCGATTCACGGTTATCCTCGTCACCGATATGGCCGATCACGGGATGATACGGGATATGAAAATGACCCCTGCCGCCGATCTGGAAACTGCCATGCGCCTGGCCCGGGAGTTCTGCTCGGCCCGGGGTATCACCGAGCCGGAGATTGTCGTCATTCCTGATGGTGTGGGGGTGGTGATAGAATGATCTGCTGGTGCGGCCGGCGGAAGAACAACCAGATACACCTTGAACCGGAGTATCGGGGCCTCATGAATGCGTTTCCACATCAGGATCAGTTAGAACCTACTCCGATGCGCAGGGCGGATTGAATGGAGGGGTCTATACCCGGGAAGTCAGAAGCCGGTTATTAACAGGTCTATAGCCGCTATCAGCTCTGTTCGGAGAGATACGGCTGAGGTCTCAATGGATCCAGGAAGACCATTGGGCACTGAAGCCATTTCTGAGACAAAAGCAATATAGTCTTCATTTCCGACAGCTATATGAA
>DAOVYP010000197.1 GCA_030635565.1 Spirochaeta sp.
AGAGCCCTGGCCCCGGAGCCGCTCAAGCGGCCCCCATTCCGCGGCAGAGCCGCGGAGTATGAAACCATGCTTTTCCGGCGCTCATTCGGATCAAGGGTCGTACCGGAGGCGAGAGCAGAGGAACGATCCCGACAGAATGAACTTGTTCACTGCTCGCAAGTTCGCTTCGCGAACCCGCTGTTTTCCTCTCATTTCGCTTGGAAATCACTCCTCTTTCCAGCGGGACTCGCCTTGCAGGCTCGGCTCCGACGAACTTCGGGCAGCTCCGGCTGCTAATCTATATTGTTTTTGAACAGCTTCATGGACCCGGCCTCTGGATTATCGTCCTTGATTTCCTCTATCAGAATTACCGTCTGGAACGGGATCATCAGATGATCCGAACCGCCGAATTCTTTCAGAACCTCGTCTTCCGAGGGATCGATTACCAGCCGGCTGGCTTTGGTGAAAACCAGATCCTTGATCGAAACGAAATAGGGGTGGGTGAGATCGAGGCTTCTGGCCTTGAGCAGAACCTGTTTTTCTTTCCAGGTGAAATGGACGCGGTAAATTGACACAGCCCGACTATATACGGCTTCCGGTTTTTATAGAAGGAAATCTCATTGAATACCCCTTCCACTGAGGTTAGATTGATACAGGTATGGTAGAAACTTTCGGACGGCATATCAGGCAGTCCCTTGGACAGCTTTCCTATGCGGCCGGCTTTCAGCTTTTTCTCTTCAAGGAAACCTTCAACTTCCTGGGTAAAAGGAGGATCGGGCTTCGGGTTCTCATCCTGCAGATACTCTTTACCGGCGTGGAAGCGCTTTCCATCATCTCCCTGCTCTCTCTGGGAATCGGTGCCGTCATCATCATTCAGGGAGCCCAACTGCCGGATTTTCTGCTGGGTGAACAGCTCTACCGAATCCTCATTATCGTCATCGCCAGAGAGCTGGGACCGCTGCTCACCGCGTTCGTGATTATCGCCCGCTCCGGGAGCGCCATCACCACCGAGCTTGGGAACATGGTGGTTTCCCACGAAATGGAAGCCTACCTGTCCGTCGGCATCCATCCGGTATCCCAGCTCGGTGTGCCCAGACTTATCGGGATGTCTATTTCCATGTTTCTGCTCACGGTATATTCAAATGTATTCGGCCTGCTCGGTTCCCTTACAGTCTCATCAATAATCACCCGGGTGAGGCTGGCCGATCATCTGTCGGCACTTTTTGCCAACTTCTATCTTGTCGATATCGTCGCAAGCATCGCCAAGAGCTTCGTTTTCGGTATTATCATTGCCGCCACGTCGGTGTATTACGGTTTCAGCGTCAGCGGAGCGATAACCGAAGTTCCGGTTAAAACCATACGTTCCATCGGGGTGAGTATTGTCCTCTGCGTCATTGCCGACGGCATTATCATCCTGCTCACAATGCTGGTGACCGCATGATCGATGTCCCTATCGTTCTGGATGATGTCACCATCCGCTTCGACGGACGAGCCGCATTGGACGGGTTGAGTCTGGAATTTCAGCGGGGTAAATCCACTGCGGTAATCGGAAGTTCCGGAAGCGGCAAATCCCTGGTACTGAAATGCGCCGCGGGGCTGATTTTCCCCGAAGAGGGTGATGTTTTATTCGAAGGCAGATCCATCGCCACAATGGGCGAGAGGGAATATCAGCAAATGCAGGCACGGACCGGATTTCATTTCCAGGATGCGGCCCTCTGGGCCAATAAGTCCCTGGGGGAAAACCTCAGCCTGCCCCTTCTGGCCGCCGATCCGGACCTTAGCGATTATGCCCTGCACGGCAAAGTTGCAGAGTCGTTCGCTTCAGTGAAGCTGGAATTGGATCCGTCGCTGAGGCCGGCCGCAATATCCATGGGTCAGCAGAAGATGGTGAGTTTCCTGCGGGCCACCATATCCCGGCCGGAGATTTTGTTTCTCGATGATTCGCTGTCCTTTATGGATCACGCAGGCTCCCGTCAGTTGATGGCCAGGATAGAGGAGTTCAAGGATGCGGGGGCTACCATAATCATCGCTACCCACAACAGGGAGTTTTCCGGAAGGCTGGCCGACAGAGTCGTGGTTCTCTCCGACGGCAGGATGGTGGCTTCCGGACCCTATCAGGAAGTGATGTCATCACAGGATCCGGCGCTGCTGCCGGTCTTGCGTGATCTTGTCTGACCGGCGGATAATGAAATGGAACAATAATGAAATTTAAATTCAGACATGCGGATAAAATTGTTGGACTCTTCACCCTGGTGGCACTGCTTCTGCTGGTCATCATCACAGTATTTGCCGGGGTGAATAACAAATGGT
The DNA here is from genome assembly GCA_030635565.1 of Spirochaeta sp. Classification (GTDB taxonomy): domain Bacteria; phylum Spirochaetota; class Spirochaetia; order DSM-2461; family DSM-2461; genus UBA2779. Next base: position 2,290 of record DAOVYP010000197.1, read on the forward strand.
TTACAAAGAAAATATATTTTACCAGTCTTTTCACCTCCGCCGACGGCCTGAAAGTCGGCATGGGGGTGAACCTCAGAGGATTTCAAATCGGCCGTGTGAAGAACATCAGCCTGAATGCTGACAACCGGGTGGATCTGGATTTCTACATCTACGTAACCTACCACGACAGGATTCTTCATGATTCGGTCCTGGTACTGCCATCGGGTCTGCTGGGTACCTCCGCTGCTCTGGAACTCTATCCCGGCCTGGTTGAGGGTCCGCCTCTTCCTGACGGAACCTTCATACCCTCCACCCAGACTGTCGAGGGTAAAATGCTGGTGAAAACCAGGCGTGTGGATCGTCCCGCCGGGGGTGATGCCATCACCGACATACTGACCGATCTTCCGGAAATTCTCGACAACCTCAACGAAACCATCGTTTCCATCGGCAATCTAACCTCCTCGCTGGAAACCGGTATTAAAGGTGAAGGGAATGATGCATTCAGCAGTACAGTCCGGAATATCGAAGATATATCCTCCGGTCTGGACCGGAGCATCCGGGATGTGAATGATGTCACCGCATCCCTGGCAGCCCTTGCCGTGGAGCTTGAAGATCCTACGGGTCTGGTTCCCACTCTCCTGGATCCGAACGGGTCGCTGGATACCCTGCTCAACGACGACAATGTTCTGTGGGACCACATTCTTTCCATTCTCGTTCAACTGGAAGGAGCAATGGCAGGGGTCAATTCACTCTCCGCATCTTTGGCGGGTATCAGCCCTCAGATGGCTCTGACCCTGGATGAAACCATACGTTCTCTCAAAGAGGCGCAGAAAGTGATGGAAGGACTGCAGAACAATCCGCTTCTCAAACGGGGAATCAGCAAAGAAACCGTTCCGGAGAATCCCGGTGCCGATATGAGGGAGGATGAATTTTGACCTCTGGCGCAAGTAGATACATATATGTTGCTGTCGTTATTCCGGTGCTGATTTTCGCCGCATCATGTTCCACCAAACCCAGGGAGCCCGAAGAAGTTTACACCAGGCGCAAGCAGGCCGATTCCCTTATGCTGCAGGGGTACGATCGGACCGATACCCTTCATTTCGATCTGGCATGGTTCTCCTTCGATGCGGCACTTGATATCTACGCCTCCCTGGATAATCGGGAGGGGATGATCGATGCCCTGCTGGCATTGGGACGAACAAAGCGGATGACCGGTGAAATCGATTCGGCCGAAGAACTCTTCTCTCATGCCTGGTCCCTGTCCTCTTTTTCGGACAATCCCAGGCTTACCAGATCGGTACTGAACCATCAGGCGGACCTGGCCCTCAGACAAGGTAATCCGGTAAAAGCCATGGATCTTCTCGCCGACAGAGAGGATGAAATAATCGACGGGCGTGAACGTTCCGCGCAGCTGCGACTGAAGGGGGCGGCAAGATATGCCATGGGTTCCGAAGACGAGGCCGCAGCACTGCTCATCGAGGCTGCAGGCGTCGCCGAAGCCGCCGATGAGGCGGTAGCGGCAGCCCAAGCTTACTATAAACTGGCTTCCATGGCATCGCTGGGAGCCCGTTTCGACGAAGCCGAAGAGTGGGCCCTGAAGGCCCTGAATGCCGATAAATCCCGGGAATACAGCCCCGGAATCGCCGCCGATCTTCGGGCCCTGGCCATCATCAGCGCCAAAGCGGGAAAGAAAGAAGCTGCGGAGGATTATTACCGGCGTTCCTGGCTGGCCTGGAGAGGGGTGGGCCGCAATGACGACGCCGAGTCGGCGAAAATGGAGCTGGAAATCCTGACCGGCCGCCCTGTCACCGTCCCCTGATACATTATATTCCTGACATCTCGACACGTTCTGTAATAAAAATATAACATGTGCGAAAATCCACGGATGAGGTCTATATGATCAGTCTAGTCATAATCGCCGTTATCGCCGCTCTGACATTTGCAGCCGTCAATTTTTCGATAGTGAAAAAAAAGAGTCCGGGTAACGAGCTCATGCAGGAAATCGCCGGCTACATCAAAGAAGGTGCCGATTCCTTTCTGATCCATGAGTACAAGATTATTGCCAGGATCGTCGTACTCATCGTGGTTCTGCTTGCCGTGGTGGTCTCCTGGCAATCCGCCGCCGCGTTCGTCATAGGCACCGTGATGAGTGCTACCGCCGGCTGGGTGGGAATGCGCATGGCCACCCTGGCCAATGTGCGGGTTTCCAATGAAGCGCAAGTGTCCCGAAGTCTTGGTTCCACTTTGAAAGTGGCATTCCAGGGCGGTTCCGTCATGGGTTTGTCGGTAGGAGGGTTCGCCCTTTTCGGGCTCCTCGTCATCTATGTCGTATTCGGCAAGCTGATGGGTCAGGTGAATCCGGATCAGCTCGTCATTCATAGCAACTGGCTGGGCATCAACGACATTCCCTTCACCATGACGGTATCCGGCTACGCGCTGGGCTGTTCCATCATAGCGATGTTTAACCGCGTCGGCGGGGGTATCTACACCAAGGCCGCCGATATGGGCGCCGACCTTGTGGGTAAAACCGAAGCCGGTATTCCCGAAGACGATCCCCGCAACCCGGCAACTATCGCCGATAACGTGGGTGACAATGTCGGAGATGTCGCCGGCCTGGGATCGGATCTTCTGGAAAGCTATGTCGGTTCTCTGATCGCCTCCATCATCCTTTCCGCCTACATGGCCTATACGGCCATTAAATCCGGTAGTCCCATCAACCCCGAACTGGTTTCAGCAATGATTCAGTTTCCGTTGTTCTTCGCGGCCGTCGGATTGCTCTCCAGTATCGTCGGAATATTCATACTGGTTGTGAAAAAAGTCTCGGACAAGCCTCATCGTGAGCTTAATATCACCACCTGGGTTTCCGCCGGCCTCACCCTGGCCTCTGG
>DAOVYP010000168.1 GCA_030635565.1 Spirochaeta sp.
AATATAAAGTATCAGTTGCTGAAGATATTTTCGCCGTCTCGGCGTCCCAATAAGCCCTCAGTGCCCCTTTTTCGGTCTCTTCACCATAACAGTTGGCCACCTCCACCCCCCGGATGTAGAGCTCCCAGCGTTCGGCCCATGGGGTTTCCGGAACCGAACGGGCCAGAGTCGGAACAAGAGCGGGCCAGTGGGTCAGCGCCAGGGGCCGATCCGCAGGCAAAGCCTCTTCCACCAGGGAGAGGAACAGGCGATGGAACAGATCATCCGCTGTTTCGGTACCGTCATTGCCGGCAGGCAGATTCCGCTCTTTCAGTCGTGCCGTGAAGATATCGATCACCCTGTCCAGTGCCTTGCGGTGTTCGGGTGAAATCCGCCTGATGTCGGCAAGGCCTGACTCCCGCAGATCAGTTTCCAGAGAGAAGCCCGCGAACTCCAGGAATGCCTCCTCCATGGTCATTTCCCGGATTGTCCCGCAAACATCCTCTGCCGCATCCGGATTAACCGCTTGAACGCAGGTGATGAGAATTTCCTGCATGATTCTCAGATTGCTCATCGCCGATTCGTTCAGCCCGTACCATTCAAGCATGGTGAATTCGATCCGGTGCCAGAGGTCAATCTGTTCTCCGTTCCTGAAACATTTTCCAATCTGATACAGGGACGATGCACCTGAGGCCAGAAGGAGCTTGAGCCAGACCTCCGGGGAAGGAACCAGATACAGGGGTGTGAAGGTACCGTCAGGCAGAAGCCTGTCGGTCTGAAACAACTCGATATGAGATTCGGGGATGGGAGTCGGGGTGAGAACGGGAGTGTCCGCCTCCATATAGCCGCAGTAGTCGAAGTAAACCCTGATGGCTCGATACATGGCGGCCCGCTCTCTTAATGGTTCACTCTGAAACGGCATGAATTTATAATAGGACGGATTGTCCATTCATTGGGAGAGCGTAAAAAACCGCCGGGTCTCCGGCGGTCTGAATGAACAAGCTGACTGCTCGCAATTTCGCTTTGCGAAACTGCTGTTTACCGCTCACTCAATTGGGCTTCAATCAGCTTCGATACAATCAGTGGGACATACCTCGGCACAGGCGCCGCAGCTGGTACATGCATCGGGATCAATGAAACGGACATCGCCCTGCTCAGTGATGCAGTCAACGGGGCATTCCGGATCACAGGCACCACAGTTGACGCAGTCTTCTTTTCTGATAAAGTAAGCCATGTTTAACCTCCAAATGAAAAATTATCCGTACTCAACTTAATGGAATGCCCGGCTGGTAATCAAGTACCTTATAAATGCGATATCCCAGCCTGATGAGGTTCTTTCTAAATGTGCCTTCGTTCCGGATACTGTGTTGTTTAAATGCTCGAAATGCTCTTGTACCCGGGGTACTCTGCGCTTTCCGGGAAAGCTGCGAGTCCCGCTTTCCACAACCAGTCTTGTCTCCGAACTCAATCTTTCATTTTGAAAGAACCTCTAATTTTCCTGCTTTTCAGTGGTAATTCCGCCGATGTCTCCGGGTACCAATCCATACCCTTCCACATGATCCGCCACCCCCGCAGGCTCCACATGAACCATGATGTCAAATACTTTTCTGACACGGTTGCGAATTTCCCTTTCAAGTATACAGGCCAGGTTATGAGCTTCCGATACGGTAATGGAGCCGTCAACCTCGACATCCAGGTCGATGACATAGAGAGAATTGAGGCCGCGAATCCTGACCCGGTGCGGATTTGATACCCCTTGCACCGCGTCAACGGATTCGAATACCTGCCGGTAAACATCTTTATCATCAATGCTGTCCATTAATTCGGTGTTGGTATGCAGAAACACCTTAATCCCTGAGATAATAATCCAGATACTGACACAGAGACCGGCAAGAACGTCGATGAGGGGAAGATTGAGGATACGTGTGAAGAACACGCCGGCCAGTACCGCAAAGGACAGTAGAATATCGTTCCTCATGTTAATCGCATCGGCCTGCATCATGCGGCTTTCGGTGATACGGCTTGCCTGGAATTTGTATACAGACAGTATCGTTTTTCCGAGAATTGAAATCCCGGCGGCAAATAACGCAATGACTCCGGGGAGTTCGGATGCAGCCGTTCCCGTCAGTTTCCTCAGTGTCATGACAAGTAGCTGCAATCCGGCCATGATGATGATGAGAGACAGTGTCTTGGTAGCGATGGTTTCCACTCTGCCGTGTCCCCAGGGATGTTCGGGATCCGGCGGAGCGGAACCGGCCTTGGCTGCATACAATGTGACCATGGATGTGACGACATCGCTGAGGCTGTCGATCCCATCGCCGATTACCGCGAGTGAACCGGAAAACAGACCGGTGGTAATTTTCAGGGCGGATAGAAAAAGATTTCCGATGATTCCCGCCCATGAAGCCCTTTTAAGTACTCTCAGACGTTCCTGCGGGTTCAATGGAACTGCAAATCCATCCGTTTTCATACCTCACTCCCGTAAATAAACCAAATGGCAGGACCCGATTTCGGCCGAACCGACTCAAAAGGATATGCTGTTTCCAAAGCTCCGGCGGAATTGGAGTATAACCGGTCAATCACCGTTTCTTTTCCGGATCGGCCGGTGAAAAACATAACGGTATCCGCATTATTGATGGCCGAAAAGGTGAGTGTGACCCGTTCAACATGGGGTTTCATCGGTGCCGGTGCCGAAGTCGTAACCGAAACATCATCAATTGAAAGTGAAGGGTTTCCGGGGAAGAGGCTGGCTGTATGACCATCGGGTCCCAGTCCGAGGATGACGATATCGAATGCCGTCGGACCTGAAAAATATTCGGTCAATTTTTGCCGATAGTCCCTGGCGGCTTCAACGGCTCCGAGTTCCCCCCTGATCCGGTGGATTCGGGTTTCACTGATTTCCAGCGGCCCGAGCAGGGTTTCCATCTGCATGCGGTAATTGCTGTGGGGACTCTCGGGTTCAACAGCCCTTTCATCTCCGAAAAACCAGTCGATCCGGTCGGCGTTTATTTCCCCACGATGGCAAAGCAACGCCGTGTTGAGCTGTCTTGGAGCCGACCCCCCGGCCAGAACCACCGATACCCTGTCTTTTATTTTACCGGCACTTTTTATCTTCTTCAGGATAAACCCGGCCGCGGATGCAGAGGCTTCCGAGGCTGAATCAAAATTCCTGATAAGTAAGTCAATCATCCGGGGTATACCTTAACCGGTTCGGTACGTTCGTGAACAGAATCCCCTCGGTTTAACATAACTGTAAGCTCACCGAGCACAGTATCGAGAATGAGGGGAAGAGCAGCTTCTTCATCCGGATTGAAGCGTCCGAGTATCCAGGACTGTACCGAACCATGATCGGGACGACCGATACCCAGGCGCAGGCGGCGGAAATCGGCGGACCCAAGGCTGTCCCGCAGGGATTTAAGTCCGTTGTGTCCCCCCAGACCACCACCGGTTTTCCAGGCATACTGGCCGAAGGGGAGTTCCAGTTCGTCATGTATCACAAGAAGATTTCCGATATCGGTTTTAAAGAATTTTAATGCCGCGGAAACCGATATTCCGGATTTGTTCATGAAAGTCTCAGGTACCAGAAATCGACACCGGCCGTTTCCGGTTGAATACTCGGCTACACGTCCATGGAACTTATCCCTCCAGGCCAGATCCGTCGAGTCGGGAATCATATCAAGAAGCATGCGAGCTGCATTGTGTCTTGTTCGAGAGTATTGTTTTCCGGGATTTCCAAGAAAAACGACCAGTTCAATCACAACCCTGATATCTTATGTGTGAAGTCGGATACGGTCAACGAAGAGTCATGTTATGCCGGTCCGGCGACATCGGGACGGTAACTCGTTATAATGGGAAAAGCTTTATCACGGACCAGGAGTATCAATGCTCGTTATCCCCGGTTACAGAATCCTGAATGTCGAATCCCGCGGTGAAGGAAAGCTGACCGAAATCACATGTGAACGAATAGCCGGCGGGGTCAGGGTGCAAAGTGCTGCCAGGCTTTTCCCCGGTGGCCGGGTTGTGAAAATCAAATCCCTCGTTAAAACCGGTGAGACTTACAGGTTGAGAATCAAGGGTATCACGCGATCTTCTCTGTTTCCCGGGGCCGTTATCGCTTCTGCGGAATGGCCGGTGACAGAAAACAAGGAGGCTCTCCTGCTGCCCGACGGCCGGCCGGTACCTTCGGAAACAGAGGCGGTCCGAGGCTCTCTGTGTCCTGATTTCAATCGCGAGCGATTTATCGGACGGGGAAGTTTCCATGTTGAGGGATCCTTTTTTTCCGTCAGATTTCCAAAGCCCTATCCCATGTTCCCCGGTGCCGTTCTCACCATACTCGACCGGGATGGACGTCCCCGGGAATTCACCGTTCTCTGGCCCGGTAAACCCGGCCCTGACGAGTATCGGCGGCTGAACGGTATGGCAAAGCGACGCCCCGATTCTCATCCCGAACCTGCTGAAATATATGGCCGTATCCTGCATGTACGGGGTTATACCGATATTCCGCCGATATTGGATAAAAAGGAATGGGATGGAGCTGCTCGAGTCGGTTCCTGGTTGATTCTCGATGACCGGCGGAAATTACTGGAGCGGAAAATTCTGAAGCTTGCATCCCGTCCCGGTGGTGCTGATGAACGTTTATTCCGTATCGATGATTATCCTGAACGTCTTATCTCGTCCCTGGTTCTGGCGATGACCGGAAGAGGGGAGCTGAAGGTTCGAAAGGACTGGTATTTTCCTCCCGGACACCCGCCTTTATCGCCATTTCACCGAGGTTGGCTCAAGAATGTTCAGGATGCCGGAGAAGAAGGTGTGAGAGTACGGTCCATATCCGGTGAGTCGGACAAAACGGCGCTGGAAGTACTGGTCAGATCGGGCCTGATTCAGGGAGGCGTCGGTATCTGGCTCTCTGAGGAAGCATGTGAAACGCTCAGGTCCAGATTGATGGCCGGAAAGAAGAAGGGTGAAAGGATCAGCATGGCCTATGCCCGTGAGAATCTTGGCGGAAGCCGGATGCGGACTCTGGAAATCCTGGCCATTCTGGAATCCGACGGTCATCTCGTTCGAGCAACGGATGGAGAAGACCGAATCGTATCATGAAAGCTTTCATCCGGATTGCGATTTTCATAATTGTCGTTCTTCTCATGTTCTCATGCAGCGGTACTTCCCCTGTCATCGACGATATACAATGGCGGATCCTGTATCGGGATGACGGGCAAAATCGTTATGAGGAATTGTCTATGTTCGTCAGGGTCTCCGATCCCGATGGGTCAGAAGACCCGGCGCTCATTACCGTATCCGCCGGTACCACCGGTCTGGTCTGGCGTTTTCCCGTCGAAGAATGGATTTCAGGAACTCGAGATGGAGCGGAATGGTGGGGTTTGCCCTCAATGATTCCACTTTTCGGGTTCCGGCTGCCCGATACACTCTACACGCTCAGGCTGGAGGATCTTGCCGGCAGAAGTGATGAGATAACCTTTCGCCCGGATCCGAACCGCCCGTCAATTGAAAATCTGAAATGGCCGGAAGTCCTGCTTCAAAACGATACTCTGCTCCTTGAGGGTCCCTATGAAAGCGGTGCGATGATACTGCGTGACGGTCAGTTCAATTCTGTCGGGGTTCAACTGGTCAGCACCGGCTACAGGATTAATGACGAAGAAGGCGTCTGGTGAGAACTCTGGTTTCCATTGAACGATACATCCGGAGGATTCCGGCTCGGATCTCA
>DAOVYP010000047.1 GCA_030635565.1 Spirochaeta sp.
TCTATAACGATGCCGTATCCCGACGACATGGTGGAATCGGCTTCGGCGTCCATGCCCAGAACGATGCATTGGGATCCGTATCGATTGGCGCCCTCGGTAATAATCCCCGGATTTCTCACGGCTGCGGAATTCACACTGACTTTTTCGGCACCGGCCATGATAACGGCACTCATGTCATCGACTGAACCGATACCTCCACCGACACAGAACGGGATGAATATTTTCTCTGCAACCCGGCGGACAACATCGATCATGATACCCCGCCGTTCGGCTGATGCCGTGATGTCGTAAAAAACCAGTTCGTCGACACCCTGGAGGTAATATTCTTCCGCCATCTTCACCGGATCTCCGATATCTATATTGCCCTTGAATTTAACACCTTTGGTAGTTTTTCCATTCCGGACATCCAGGCAGATAACAATCCTTTTTTGAAACATCTATCCAATCCTTTCGACGAAATTCCGAAGCAGTTTCAGCCCTTTGGGACCGCTTTTCTCCGGATGAAACTGAGTTCCCCAGACATTGTCGCGATGTACGGCTGCGGCAAAGGGTATTCCGTAATCAGATCTGCCTGCAATCCACGGTGAATCTCTACCGTCCGAGAGCTTCGTTGAAAGGTAATATGAATGAACAAAATAGAAGGAACTTTCCTGGGGTATACCCTCGAACAGCGGAGAAGCGTCATGAGTGACGGTATTCCAGCCGATCTGCGGAACTTTCATGTCTATATCGGAAGGAAAGAGTCTGATATCTCCCGGTATGAGTCCGAGCAGGTCGGTATCCCTTTCCTCGGAATGATCCTGGAGGATCTGGCAGCCGAGACATATCCCGAAGAGCGGTTTGCCGGTGGAGGCAAATGATATCAGGGCCTCATCAAGTCCCCGACCGGAAAGAACGCCCATGGCGTGGCGGGCTTCTCCAACACCGGGAAAAATAACCTTGTCGGAGCGGACAATGGTTTCCGGATCCGAAGTGATGGTAAATTCCGCTCCCAGATAGCGGAGGGCGGTTTCGACGCTGGTGAGGTTACCGGCTTCATAGTCAACAACGGCTATCATTGCTCCACCACTTGCAAAATATTCAATTCCTTAAGAAAACCGTCCAGCATATCCACGCTCAGGGAGGGCAGCATGAGAGTCACTTCTCCTGTTCCGACTTCTACGACAAGCCCGGAGAGCAATGCCCTCTCATCGGGATCCGGGGACAAACCGAATCGTGCGGAAAGTCCCAGTCGCAGTGCAAACGAGAGTGACCCGGAGAGACGGGAATCGGTCGGGTAGATTCTGAGGAAAAGTGCATACTTATGTTCATCCACTTTCCGGAGTGCTAATCCGATCATGTCAATTACCGGTGTACCGTCGGGATTTGCTGCAGGCAGTATCGGTACGGCTCGGAGTATGAAATCAGGTTCGGTTACCCATACAGCCAGATCGGCCCCGTTCTTCAGGTCATAGGCCCTCTGAATCCGGGGGTTCCTGTCGCCGGATTCCAACCTTTCCAGCATGACGTCGATCTTTCCGTGCGAGAGAATGATTTCACTGTTCGATAGAGCCGTCAGTTCCAGATTTCCCGGACCTGTCCATCGATGCCTGCCGAGTCCGGATTTCTTCCAGTCCCTGCCCAACGCAGTTCCGAGCAGATTCTTCGACCAGACGCCTATCGAAGCCAGATGTATCGGAAGGACGTCGAATGGATTCTGATCCCGGGTTTCGTCGAGCTCAATACCAACGGCGACCAGGGCCGTACGTTCCAACACATTCGAGAGTTTATCAGGATCGAGACCGGCATTGGTCAGGAGAAGATCGATTAATTCCTCATTCCCCGGTATCTCCATTCGAAAAAAGATGTCCGACTCCATCGGAAGCCAATCAACGATATCAGGATAGGGACCCTCAGGAAGGGTCCGGCATGAGGATACAAGCAGGATAAGCAGGAAAATGAAAGGGAACAGGATTTTAAGTATCTTTGTTCCAGTCATATACCCAACCCCTCTCAAATTCTTTTGATGGCGATACGCATACTCAAATCGCCGACGGCAACGACTGTGGTATTATTACCGCTCACAGGAATTTCTTTCCACTCGAAGGATTCGGACAGGGTTTCTCCCCTCAGGTATTTCTCGAAGGAATCGACGGCATTCCTGACTACCTCCGGGCCATCGGCACGAACGGTAATTCGGTCAGTAACTTCAAACCCACTGTCCTTACGCAGATTCTGTATTCCACGGACCAGATCCCTGACAATACCCTCTGCTTTCAGTTCAGGGGTAATCTCAGGATCCAGCGCCACAGTGAGGGAACCTTCATTCAATACTTTCAGTCCGGCTTTCTCACTGCGCCTCACTTCAACGGAATCGGATGTGAGCTCAAGCACATTACTCTGACTGCCTTCAAATTCGACGGATAGGATGGCCCCTTCCATCAGGTTCTGAATTTCTCCGGGGTTCAGGATTGCAATTCTGGCTGCAGCGACTTTCATGTCTTTGCCGAGTTTTCGACCGAGGACCTTGAAATTGGCTTTTGCCGAGTATTCGACCAGCTCTTCCTCGTTTTCCCGGAAATGGACATCCTTGACGTTCAGTTCTTCGGCAAGAAGTTCGGCCATTTCAAATAGTACGGCCTTCTCATCCTTATTACGGGTTACAACATATAGACTTTTCAGGGGCTGACGGATTTTCAATTCGTGAGCATTTCGGAGAGCCCGACCCAAACTGACGGTTCTCCTGGTTACATCCATTTTCATCCCGAGCATCTCGTCTTTTGGGAATAAAGACGCTTCGGGCCAGTCGCAGAGGTGGACGGATTCAGGATCTTCGTCGCTGCGTAGGTTCAGATAGATTTCATCCGATATGAAAGGCACGAAGGGGGACGCCACCTTGGCCAGGGTGATGAGGGCCGCCCGAAGTGTGGCATATGCTTCCTGCTTGTCTGTATCTCCCTCGCCATCCCGGGTACTTTTCCAGAATCTCCGCCTGGAACGCCGGATGTACCAGTTGTTCAGAGCATCGATGAATCCCAGGATCGGTTCTATCGCTTTCTGAATATCATAGGCATCCAGAAGCTCTCCGACCCGGGATATCAGGAGACCGGTCTCTGAGAGTATCCACCGGTCCAGAGGATTGGACGGCTTCGTCGGAATCTCAGTGGGACGGATACCGTCGATGTTGGCGTAGGTAACGTAGAAACTGTACGCATTCCAAAGAGGAAGCAGGACTTTCTTCAGAACATCCCGTACACCGCCGTCGGAGTACCTGAGACTTTCACCCTTTACCACAGCGGAATCCATCAGGAACAGCCGCAGGGCGTCGGCACCGAACTGGTCGATAATTCTGCCGGGATCGGTGTAGTTCTTCAGGCTCTTGGACATTTTCTTTCCGTCTTCGGCGAGAACCAGTCCGTTCACCACGACATGGCGGAAGGCCGGAGAACCAAAAAGTGCGGCACCGAGAATCGTCAGGGTATAAAACCATCCTCTGGTCTGATCCAGGCCTTCGGAGATGAAGTCCGCCGGAAAATGCTCTTCGAACCATTGCTTGTTTTCAAAAGGATAATGTACCTGTGCATAGGGCATGGCACCGGATTCAAACCAGCAGTCCAGCACCTCGGGAATCCTTTTCATGGTTCCACCGCAGGAACATTCCCATGTGAGATCATCAACATGATGTTTGTGAAGGTCGCCGCCGGCTTCCCTGTGGGCCAGAGCCGCCTCATTGCCGATCTTCGAATACAGCTCATCCAGGCTTCCAAGGCATTCCCGCTCGCTGCAGCTGTCACATTCCCAGATCGGAAGGGGATTGCCCCAATAACGGTTACGGCTGATGGCCCAGTCACGTGCATTATCAAGCCATTTGCCGAAACGGCCTTTCTTGATATGGTCCGGGAGCCAATGAACCTGTGCATTGGACGAGATCATCACATCCTTGATTTTCTGAATGTTGACAAACCATGAACCTACGGCCTTGTAGATCAGGGGGCTGTCACATCGCCAGCAATGGGGATAGGAGTGAAGAATCTGGCCCTGTTTAACCAGTTTTCCCTCGGATTTCAGCCATTTGATGATATCCTTGTCGCAATCCTTGACGAATCGGCCGGCATAATCGCCGACATCACCTGTGAACTGACCCTCTTCATCAACAGGACAGATTACCGGAACCCCGGATCCCTTCATCACTTCATAGTCGTCTTCACCGAATCCGGGTGCTGTATGAACGATACCCGTCCCCTCTTCGGTGGAAACATGATCGCCGACGAAAATTCTGAAGGCGCCCTTTTCATCAAGGTCGGCAAAATAAGAGAAGATCGCTTCATATTTCATACCACCGAGCTCGGCACCTTTTTTCGTCCACTCGAGGTGATATTCGTCTTTATTTTTAAAATAATCCGCAAGCCGCGCTTCGGCGAGTATGTAAGACGCAGCATCGGAATTATCAATCACCTTCACATAGTCGATATCGGCCCCCACTGAAAGCCCGAGGTTGCTGATGAGTGTCCAGGGAGTCGTGGTCCATGCAAGGAACCATGTATTCTCTTCCGATCTGCTTTTAAATCGCACGGTAATGGCCGGATCGTGAACGTCTTTATACCCACCGAGATTGAGTTCATGATTGGACAGGGGAGTAGAGCAGCGGGGGCACGTCGGGAGGATGGAATGCCCCTTATATATCATCCCCTTGTCCCATAGTGATTTCATCACCCACCAGATGGACTCCATATAGTCGGAATCCATGGTTTTATAGTCGTGATCAAAATCAACCCAGCGTCCGGAGCGGGTCATGATTTTACGCCATTCGTCGGTATACCTGAGAACGATGGATCGGCAGGCTTCATTAAACTCGGAAACACCGAATTTCTCGATTTCGGTTTTACCCGAAATACCCAACTCCTTCTCCATTTCATACTCGACTGGAAGGCCGTGGCAATCCCATCCGAAACGACGCTCAACCTTCTTACCCTTCATGGTGACGTAACGGGGAATGATGTCCTTGATGGTACCGGGTACGAAATGTCCGAAATGGGGAAGACCCGTTGCGAAGGGGGGGCCGTCGTAGAATACATATTCCTCCGCATCAGAGCGGTTTTCGATAGATTTCTCAAATATTCGTTTATCGTTCCAGAACTTGAGGATATCTTCCTCCATGTTCGGAAAATCGACTTTGGGATCAACGGGCTTGTACAATTCGTGCTCCATGAAAATCACATGTAAAAAACGGTTTAAAAGATACCTCGGAGGGGATGCTATGGGCAAGAGATGATCTGTCAGGCTCATTCCCCCTCGACCTTCCGGACCGCTCGGGTTATCGTGATCCTCATGAGCATTCTGATGGTGAAAAAGATACTCCTTGACGGTACCCCCTGCAGAAAATGCAGCCAGGCTGAGGAGATACTCCGGAAACGGGGATATTGGGATCGGATCGATACGGTTGTCTACGCTGAAGAAGGCATGGCCGAATCGGAAGGGATGAAACTGGCCGCTGAATACAATGTCGATCTGGCTCCGTTTTTCATTGTGAAAGATGAAGAAGCATCCGACCGCTTATACACCCGCGTCTTCGAGTTCATCAAGAAAGAACTTGAAGTACCATCGTCAGGTACAGCGGAATATGATGTAGTCGTAGCAAATTTAAAATACGACGGTATTGAGCCCGGGATGATACTGGATGATGCCCAGGGTGCCTTCGGTGGGGAACTCATACTGGCGTTCAGCGGTGCCGAGGATGTCGTTCTGATCGATTTGGCAGTAAAAAACGGGAAGCCTTTCTCCGTATTCTGCCTGGATACCGGCAGACTGCACAGTGAAACCTATACATATCTCGACATTGTAAGAGATCATTTTGGTATAAACATCGAAATATCTTCTCCATCACCGGTGCTGCTTGAGCCATTCGTAAGCGAAAAAGGCTTAAACAGCTTTTACAGGGAAGGTCATTCCGAATGCTGCGGCATCCGAAAAGTGGAACCTCTGAATCGCGCTCTCAAGGGCCGGAGGGCCTGGGCTACCGGTCTCAGGAGAGACCAGAGCCCTGCCACCAGGAGCGACCTGAAACATGCGGAATACGATACCGGCCATCTGAATGACGCCGGCAAGCCCCTGGTGAAAATCAATCCCCTTCTTGATTGGACCTCGTCACAGGTTTGGGATTACATCAGGATAAACGATGTCCCCTACAACCCACTGCATGATTCCGGTTACCGATCCATAGGCTGTCAGCCCTGTACCCGTCCTTTACGGCCGGGAGAACACGAAAGGGCAGCCCGCTGGTGGTGGGAAAACGACACAAAACGTGAATGCGGTCTCCATATGAAATAGTCGGCTTGAAGCGCCGATTAGCACGAGCCGGGCCAGGGCTGCAGGAACTCCATCAAGCTCAGCGATATTCTATTCAAGGGGGGCTGTCTGAGCTTTAAGCCAGTCTTTCTCGCCAGTCTCCAGCATGGGACTCAAACGCCTGAAAACCTCTGCCTGATATTCATTGACCCAGTGTATTTCACCTTCGTCAAGTAAATCGATATCAATAAGCTTACGGTCATAAGGGGCCAGGGTGAGGGTATCGAATGCCAGAAAAGCACCGAACTCCGTGACTATATCCTCCCGGCAGATGAGGAGGTTCTCGATCCGGATTCCGTAGGAGCCTTCGCGATAAACCCCGGGCTCGTTGGATGTCACCATTCCAGGCTCCATGGCAACATCCACCGGTGCGGGACTGATCCGCTGCGGCCCCTCGTGAACATTGAGACGGTAACCAACACCATGGCCGGTTCCATGACCGAAATCAATGCCTTCGTTCCACAATGCGGTTCTGGCCATCGTGTCCAGCTGGTAGCCCCGGGTACCTTTGGGGAACCTGGCGCGGGAGAGGGCGATATGCCCTTTAAATGTAAGGGTGTAGTCCCGTCGCTGTTCCACGGTCGGCACTCCCAGGGTGACGGTTCGGGTGATGTCGGTAGTTCCTTCTTCCCACTGACCACCGGAATCAATGAGAAAAAGATCGGGACCGGCTTCAAGAGTAAAAGCCGTTTCGGGAACGGCCTCGTAGTGACAGATGGCCCCATGGGCTCCGAAAGCAGGGATTGGTGAAAAGCTCTCCCCCAGAAAACCCGGTATTGAAGAGCGGTGTTCCAGCAGCATCGCCGCCGCGTCCAGTTCAGTCGGCGTTCTGCCTTCCGCCATGGCTTTTTCAAGATCCATAAGGAAACGGACCATGGCGACGCCGTCTTTTTCCATGGCTCGGGAAATTCTTGAAGCCTCAACCACATTCTTCCTGGCCTTCATCAGTATGACAGGATCTTTACCGGTTATTATCGTAACGTCATCAGGCAAGCGGTCCATAACCGCCCTGGTAACGGACTGACGGTCGATCAGAATTCGGGATAAGGCGGGAAGATTCTCGAGTGCAGGGAAAAAATCTTCGTATGGCGCTGTTTCGACACCGTCTTCGGTGAGTGAGATTCTCAGATTTTCAGGGATGCGGCCCTCATCGGTATACCACACGACTGTGTCGGCTGATTTGATGAAAAAACCTGTGACAACAGGATTGTAGGGAACATCTCCCCCCCTGACATTCAGAAGCCATGCCACCGAATCAAGGCCGATACCAAGCCAGGTATCAGCACCACCGGATGCAAGAGACTCACTCAGCCGATCAAGACGAGAGGAACGGGATTCTCCGGTTTCGTCCTCCTCAAGTTCCACTAAGGATGCCATTGCAGGTAAAGGCCTGTCGATCCAGATATCACCGATCAGATCCAGATCCGTTACGGCCCCGATACCGCTGTCACTGAACTTATCATCCCACTCGGAAGCCGTCCGGGCAGACACGGTACGGCCGTCATATCCAATCTTCATATCTGAAGACAAGTTCTCCACGAGCCAGTCCTGAATATGTGAAATTCCATCCTGACCATCACGAAACAAATCAATACCGCTCTCCTGCAGCTCTCCGAAGGCTTGAATCCAATACCGGAAATCAGTCCAGAGTCCGGCTTTGTGCCGGGTGACTGCCACAATACCGGCACTACCCGTAAATCCGCTTATCCATTCCCTGGTACGCCAACGGGACGGCGGGTTTTCACTCGCATGGGGATCGGAACCGGTGATGATATATGCGTCAACTCCCGCCATGTCCATCGATCGGCGGAGAGATTCGAGTCTTCCGGGAATGTTCAAGTTCTGCCTCCGTGGCCCAACATTATAAGCTGATTCGTAATGGGACAAGGCGGAGAGAGGTGAAAGAGGACTTATCGTAAAAAACATATCAAGCTTCAGATTCCATCGCCGAAGATAATGGTGAGGGCTGACGGCAGTTTTTCAATTCACCCCTTCGGGAATGACCCTCAGGGTGTACCCCTCCCATGATAGCTGTCGGCACCTCAGCTGGACCGTCCCTCCCCGGACGGTCTTTTTTTCAGCAGCATAAACACACACCGCCACGATCCAGGCAATTAGCACGGGATGTTTGTGCAAATGGGATTGTTTCCATAAAAGAAGTATCATCAGAGGATCTTTCAAAATTACCATTTCGAAAGATCCTCTGATATGGGGTCGAATATCTATTTTATAATCATGTAATAAAATAGATATTCTAAAGGCCTGGGTAATTCCAAAAATGCTCCATTTTTGAAATTACCTTATCAATTACTGTCATGAATTGTGCCGCGGGAGAAAGATCATGAGTCAGAAGAACATCGGCATCGGAGACATCGGACTGTATGTACCCGATCCGAGGATGGATATTGATACCCTGATGGCGTCACGTGCCCTCACCCATCCCCAACTGAATCAGGTGATGAATCGCGCTATTGAAAAAACCGGTCAGGTATCATTCCGTTTCCCCGAACCCTGGGAGGACACGGCATCCCTGGCGGCAAATTCGGCCTCTGAGATTCTGGACCGCCTGCCGGAAAATGAAATGGGCAAAATGCGATACATCTCCGTCGGAACCGAGACTGCCATCGACCATGCTAAACCCGTAGCATCATACGTGCAGGGCATGCTGAATGAAGCCGGATATTCATTAGGTAATGCCCTTACCACAGTTGACGTGAAACACGCCTGTGCGGGCGGTACCGCAGCCCTCCTGTCCAGTGCCGCCATGTTGAGCTTCTCCGGCTCTCCCGGGGAAAGAGCCCTGGTTATTTCCAGTGATATCGCCAGGTACGATGCCCCGAGCACGGCTGAAATCACCCAGGGAGCCGGTGCCGTATCACTCCTGGTTGAGAAAAACCCCAGACTTATCGAAATGGACCTGACCAGGCAGGGATTCTATGCCTCCGATGTTGATGACTTCTTCAGGCCGTTGGGTTCGGTAACAGCCAGGGTAAAGGGTCGATATTCCATGGAATGCTACCAGGAGGCTCTTGAGAAAGCATTCATCGATTTCTGCGAACGCAGTGAAAAAACCACCTGTGAAGTTATTGACGAAACCGATTACATGGCTCTGCATGTACCCTTTGCTAAAATGCCCGAAGCTGCAGTTCGAAAACTCCTTAAGAATTTCTGCGGCAAGGGTGATGCCGCAGTGGATGCATATTTGGAACGAACAAGTTTCCTCGATGCCATGCACCTGAGCAAAATATTCGGAAATCTCTATAACGGCTCCCTTTATGCTTACCTCGCGGCACTGCTTGAACAGGAATACACCAGACTCGGAGCTGAGATTGTTGGAAAGAAAATCTTGATTGCCTCCTACGGATCAGGCAATACCATGATGGTTTTCTCGGGAACAATCGCCGCCGGTGCACCTGAAGTGATCGGCTCGTGGGATCTGATGAAATGGAACCGCAGTTCAAGAAAGGCGGGTTTCGAGGAATATCTCAACTGGCTGGCCCGTCCGAAGGATATCGACGTCTGGCGGAATCTTCTCGATGGCGCGAAACCGGAGAATGGCCGCTTTTACCTCAGGGATTTCGGTGATACCGGATTGCGTATCTACAGTCGGAGTTGAGCGATGAACGAAGACATTCAGGAACGAAAGCAGAGACATCTGGATATTTGTCTTGACAGTTCCTTTTCTGTTGAATCCGGAGACACAGGGTTTACATCAATTTCCCTGCCTCACAGGGCTTTGCCTGAGATTGATTCAGGAGCCATTTCCCTTGAGACTCCGTTTCTGGGCTATCGATTGAAGCTGCCCGTGATGATTTCCTGTATGACCGGAGGCTCGGATAACGGTAGAAAACTAAACCGGATGCTTGCCGGAATAGCCGGTGAATCAGGGTTGGCCATCGGAACGGGTTCAATCCGGGTTATGCTCAGGCATCCTGAAACCCGTTCCCACTTTGAAATGAAAAAAATTGCGACCGACGTGCCCGTACTGGCCAA
>DAOVYP010000202.1 GCA_030635565.1 Spirochaeta sp.
TGTAATCATCACGAGGAGTACAACTGCCAGCGTGGACAGGAAAACCGTGATATTAAGCTTCGACTGGGAGACTGCAGAGGGTCGGATATCAAACCATACCGAATAAGAGCCGGTCTCCCGCACGGTATAATCACTCGGGCCGAAATATTTCTTCAGATAATCGTCACTATGCCTTGCGTACAGGGTCCAGTCGTCATCCTTGAGTATCAGAACCGACGGGCGGGATTTACCCCAAAGACCGGCACTGTCAGGCCCTGCGGCCAACCGGGGGCTATCCTCCAGGGATGTGACGGCGGCGGACTGATTCAACTGCCAGGCATCTTCGGTACCGGTGTAGTCCGTCATGGCAAAAACCGTTCCAATAAGGGTAACCGAGAAAATCAGGGTTGAAGCGGCGGTGGTGACGATACGGACCGTATGACGCTGTACCATCGCCGAATCGGCGAAGCGAATCCTGCGAAAAATCTTCAATAGCCGCAGTAACCTGAGTACACGGGCCATGCGGACCGCCTTTACAACCTTTAAGAGACCAATGAGGGCACCTGAGCCGGCGAATACCGCCCCGCCAAGCATAGAGAAGAAGACCGGACCGGAAGTAAAGATGAGAAGCGGCACCGATGCGACAAAATCCACCCAGCCATTTTCCCTGATGATATATCGTCGGAAAGACCCGGAGGCAAGGGCATTCCAGCTGCGTATGAGAAATTCCAGCGTAAAGAACAGATCGAATGCGAAACCCGTGTACAGAAATACCCTGCGTACCGTCCAGACGGCACCGGAAATAACCAGGATGTCTTCAGCCAGGGTTTGAAGCAGCACAAGGATGATAGCTGCGGTAACTACACCTTCGATCATGCTTTTAAATCGTCCATTCATATTCACTACCATCCGTTTTCAGCGGCGATGCCGTGGAGTTCCACCAGCATATCCAGGTCGAAACCGTAGAATTTGTAATTCTTGCGGGCCACATTAAACCAGCTCTTGTCCGAAGACTCGGCCCCCCGGTCCACCTTCATCCCGGGTTTCAGATTCCTGCATCTATGGGAAAAGACCGCTGCAAGACGCGCCGTACTTTCCATATAGGGATTGTCCTGGAAAGACAGTGAGCTGTTCACCCCGGCCTTCACCACCGCCTCCGGCATAAGATTCAGGGATTTGGCGGCTTCTTTAGTCACTTTGCCGGCGAAAGCGGAAGAAATCAGAAACAGATTACGACCCGAGGATGCCGGCTGGCCGTCGGGAGAAAAGAACTGAACCGATGGCCGGATCAGCATAGTGGCTTTCACCAGATCCGTGACTTCATTGGAACTGATTTTCAAACGCTGTACTTTTCTCAACTCAAAACTGATGTATTTCTGGCGCTGGAAAATCTTCTCCATATACCTGTTTATCACCCCGGTACCCACGCCCATCAGAGGACCTGTGAGTTCCTTTCTGGAATTTATCTGTCCCGATAAAGCCGTCAGGAACTGCCCCATCTGGGTTTTAACCGCCAAGGGTGTTGAACTCTGGTGGGCCATGTGCAGGGTAAATGAGAAATCCATTTTTCTCTCAAGAATTGCCTCATACAGGGGGGATAACGCCTTGTTGGCGAAATCTGATAGTGCGGATTTGAGCAATTCAAGAATCCGGGGCCATGGCAGATCCGGGAAAAAGGCACTTGAAGCCAGAGTTGGCTGCAGTGTCGTACCGTTGATTTCGAGGAATTGGATCAGTTGTTCCTCTTTTTGTAAGGGTGAAAGCCCCGAGAGTGAGGGATTCTCCCATAGTCTGCCGACGAAAGTCGCGGCTTTTTCCTGTTCAACACTCATAAAGACCCGCTTTATACTGCTTTTTATTTGGCATTTTTCGATTCCGTGTCATGATAATATGTGGATGCGTCGCATTGCACGGATTTTTTTAACTTCTTTTATTCTCTTTCTACTATGGAGTTTGACTACTTCTACCTCGTTATCAGGTCAGGAAATCCCGGACAATGATACATCAAGTTTAACAGGCGAAGAGGAGGAAGGCAAAATCGCTCCTGAAGCCTCGGCATATCTGTTGGACCTGAAAATCGGCGATGTCGGTGTCGACCTCCTCTGGGACGGATACTGGCGAATGAGCTTTGTGGCCGGAGGCAGCTTCGGCAAGAAAACTGAGCAAACTGTTTTCACAGGCCTCAGCCGGGGCACGGCATTCATCCAGGAGCCTGATGTTACCCTCACCCTCTGGCTGAACGACAGATGGTTCATTGAAACGACCTTTCTTGAAGGATTTGAACGCAATACATACAGGGCCGGTTACATTGGAGGGGACGATGATTTCGTCAGGGAAATCATCGCCGGGAACGCCGGAGTTAACGCGACATCTTACGCGGAAATCGACGTACCCGCCCCACGATACAATACTCCGGGAATCGTTGCAAAATTCGCCACACCGAAATCAGAGCACGAACTCCTGATCCGTTACGATCCCACCGAAGCCGATCAGATGGTTTTCCAGGGTCAATATGAAGTGAATACCCAGGACATCGGCCTTCCTGAATTCGTCGAAGGGAAATACTTTCTCCTGCCGGATACCAATGTTTCGAATGTAATCGTTTATCTGGAGGATCGGCTGGGGCCGATAACCGGTACCGACGGCCTGGGGACCCAACGCCGTTATCGATTGGCCGAATCGGTGGAATACTTTGTCGACGGTGAATCAGGTATTGTGGTACTGAACGTGCCCCATGATGGGCAGGTTGTAGCGTATTACGATGTGGGAGGCACCGATGTCGGTGATATTACCCTCGGAAGGAATTTCGTTGTCCCCGCCGATGCGAACCTCAGACCGGATTTTGCTGCCTGGGGTGGTGTTACCGGCAATCTATTGGATTTCGACTTTAACATTTTGACTCCTGCAGCCGATCCATACGACCCTGAAGGACGGGATTTTCGGGATACATCCCGAGTCGATATCGGTGGTACCGATCACCTCATCCTCTACAACCCCGGTCGATTCACCCCCTTTGAGCGTCAGAATGTCTATTTCTCATCACGACCCCTGCCGGAGGAAACCTGGCGTATTGTCCCGTTGCTCCAGGACCGGGGTGCACTGTATCCGGGAACAGCTCCGAATTTCGGATTCATCCCGGACACAATCGACAAAACCATATCCGTATACGGTGCTGTCGGATCTTCCGAAGGGCTCCGTGACCCGGCCAACCGCTATCCCTTTGCCGCGGCGGACCCGGAAGTCTACGGCCCCGGCAGGGAAACCGACCCGGACAAACTCTCGAGAATCATCGTACTGGCCATCAGGGAAACCAATCCGGGATATTTCCTGGATACGGGAATTGTGCCCGGATCGGTAATCGTTCGAATTAACGGTGTGCGGGATAAAACTGTTGAAATCTCTGATGACGGCAGTCTCAACTTCACACGTTTCATCTATCCCGATGATTGGATTGAGGTAAGTTTCCGGACTGAAGTCCTGGACATGGATGGAGGAGATCTCTACATCTATCAGGGAAATCATTTCCAACTGGGCCCCAGACTGAACTGGGAACTGGCCGAGAGTGTCAGGTGGAATATCAGCCAGGACAGGACGGTGAGTGAATTCAACCAGAGTCCCGGTGAAATCAAGGTGGCTACAACCCTGGACTGGGAAGCCGATATGGCGGGTATCCGTCTCACAGGTGATGCGGCTCTTTCCACCCCGGATACCGCCGGAAATTTAAGGCTATTCGGCATGGAAGACGGCGGGCTTGGACTGGTGTTTCTCACTTCTACACTGGCTCGGGCTCCTGATGATATCTCTGATACTCAAACCATCCACGCTTCAGGTACTTATCAGCCGGCGGACAAGTGGAACTATATCTCCACCGACGGACTGGGCAGGGAGATTCTGAACGACTATCTCTGGCCGGATGCAACCAGTACCGGTGAAGACGGACCGGCTCTGGCGGCCCGCCGCAGCGGTGATCCGACTGACGGCCGGGTGATGGACATGCGATTTGATGTACCGAACGGTGAATGGAGTGCCGGGGATTTTCTTGCTGATGTATCAGGTCCTATAGATTTATCAGGGTATACGGCAATCGAATTCCCGATCCGATTTCTGGACGACTACGGAGGAAGCTCTCTCGGTGGAACGGCACCGACAATCGTTCTTCAGGCAGGTGAAATCGGGGAATCGGAGGATCATCACGAAGATGGCGCGGTAGATTCGGCAGACCCCGGATCCATGGTGGAATGGAATCTATCGGCTCTAAGCTCTGAAACTTATACGGCTATAATCGACGCCTGGGAGAATTTTCCGGGGTCCTGGCAAACAGTACGAATAACCCTCACCCCCTCTGATAGAGCCAGATTAAGCAGCGTCAGGGCCTTCAGACTGGTTATCGATAATGGAACCGGCTCAGCCATCTCCGGCCGAGCCATCACGGGAGCTCCAAGATTCGACGGCAGCCCATTTCGCACCGAGATTCGAAGCAGCACCGATGTCCTGGTAGACCCTCAGGATATCGCCGGTGATGAAGTGACGGACAACAGCCTGAAATCCGCTTATCCCGAAGTCTCAGAACTCTTCCATCCCGGGGGAGAAGCAAACAAAGCCTTGAGAATTCGATGGGGCGCCGATGTTCCGAACGGCACTGACATCGCTGCCACAGACCGATGGGAAGCCGTATCCTGGTTCTCCGGAGTCCCCATTGAAGCCTATCGGACCATGGTGTTCTACGTCAGGGATGACACCGGAATCGGCGAAATGACCGCTATGGCCACCGATGAAAACGGTCTGGGTATCACAATTTCCTGGGCCTCTGCTTCGGGATCCGGTTGGGACAGAATCACCGTGAACATCGCCGATGGAACGGCGGTCAGTGCAGGGGGTAATACAATCGGCACAGTCTTGATTGATAACGATGCCGGCGAACTCACCCGTTTCGTACTTACGGGTGCCGACGAAACCAATGATGCCGCCGGAAGTGACGTTTCCGGTACCATCCTCCTGGACGAAATTCATTTTCGTGACCCGGCATTCACGATAACAGGTGGAGCCGAATTCCAGGGGTTTTGGCGTTACACGGATGATATCGCCGCAA
>DAOVYP010000315.1 GCA_030635565.1 Spirochaeta sp.
CCGGCGATCTTCGGATAAAGTGGAAATCGTTCATCGCATGGACAAGACGGTCACTTCCTTCATGAACAAAACCAACATCGCCGACGCTATCGCGTTCATGCTCATGGAACTGGTGCAGAACGCCGAGATTGAGCACTTCAAGTATATGGCATCCAGGGACAACCTGGCCCGGGTGAAGGGCGATGGTATCTATGAAATGCTCAGAGATGAGGATTTCCGTACGCGAATGAAGAAACGGGCGATGCGCAATGATACCCTCATCCATCTGGTCTACCATTTCGACAATCTCCAATTCACCGATCATACGAAAAAAACCCGGGTCAGGGTCAGTGTCACAAATAAGGGTCGTATGGATATCTCCGGGAACCACAGGAAAGGCGGACGACGGCGCAAGGAGATCTCTCTTGCCGATCATCTCCAGAATGATCCGGAATCACTGGGTAACCCCATGGGTTTGGCATACTTCTCCTATCTTGAAGATGCCTGCAAGGAAGAAAACGTCACTCTGGAGTCCGTATTCACCGTCGACGAATCCCGGAATGAGACTACGGCAATGATGACGGTCACAATCTGACAGAAAGGAACAGCCGGGTAATGATGCTCAATCCGACGCCGGATGGGGCATGAGGTATTGCGTGATAATCCTGTATCGACCTCGGCGTTCCTCAAACTCGAATACATCCATGAAGGAGAATCGGCTATTCGGATAGATGTAGGTCGGTCGTCCATCTCTCGGAAAAAACCGCAACGGTTCATCGTAGATCAGATTCATGGATCGGTAATCCAGTTGTTCGAAACTGATCGCTTCGGCCGCTCTGAGCTCATCAATGCCTTCGGTAATCTCGGCATCCCGACCGGGGAAATACATGATACGAACAGCATCATCCCAGTAACAATCCAGGAAATCATCGATATTCTCGTTGAGAAGTGATTCGGTCCACTTTTCCACCAGTGAATCGAGTTCAAGCCGGTCATCTTCCGCAAATGCGATACCAGTGCTGCTGATGATAACAGCAATTACAACAATTAATCGCAATACTTTATACATTGCCACCTCCTGAGGGGTGGTTGAATTCTAGTTGCTGATATAAGGAATCGCAAACACTGCAATATGTTTGTATCAGCTCTCTTTTTTCTCAAGTGTTTTAGTGCTCACGAATCGAGCCGATGTGAATTCCTTGGGCTTGATGCGAACACCCCGGGCTTTAACGCCCTTGATGAGATAATCGCTCACCGGGAATTGATCGGATCCGGAGATGAGACTTTTCTGCCTGAAATCCACCACCGCGGCCACATCTTCCTTGGTTGTGAGACGTACGATATTCCCTTCTTCCGGCACCAGTGAATAACTGCGGTTCAGGATGAACTGGGTGATTCTGCAGCGCTTGATATAGGGATAATTGTTGTCAAGGTTCCTGTACACCAGGGAGAAAACAACTTCCTCGCAGGTTTCCTTGTCGGCCAGCCCCGCGTAGAGCATGCCTTTACCCACAAAAACTTTGTCCGGTACGTCAGTAATCAGATAGCTCCCGTCCTTTTTGACGTAGAGTACGCGATCGTATACCGAGGCATCGAAGAGCACCCGGCCACCTGAAGTTTCGTGTCCCAGATAGCCGGTGTCGGGATTGTACTTCACCTTGAGATTTTTCTTGGCTGCATCCCGGATGTCCACTTTGTGAAGGCTGACGATTTCGCTGTGTCTGGGATATTTGTCGCGGTATTTCTCCAATATGCCCTCGAGAAAACTCAAAGCGTACTCCACCAGATGCTTCAAATGGTGTTCCACTTCGTCAAGCCGCTGCTGAAGCTGACTGATTTCATCTTCCATCCGCTCGATATCGAACTGACTGATGCGGCGGATGGGTATTTTCAGGAGTCTTTCAACATCATCGTCGGTGACAGTACGGCCGATTTCACCGGAGAATTGATCGAAACCTTTATGCACAGTCCGGAAGATGCCGGGCACGGTTTTGATGGGTTCGATTCTCTTGTAGATTTTCTCGACGATAAAGATTTTCTCCAGGGTGCGGGCATGGATTTTATCCAGGAGCTGCCCTTTTTCCAGGAGCAGTTCCTTTTCAAGAAGCTCTACCAGTCTACCGGAATAGTGTTCAATCACCTCGGGAACCGTCATTACGGCGGGTTTATCGTCCCGGATCATCAGCATATTCAGCGCGATACTGACTTCACAATCGGTGAAGGCGTACAACCCGTCAAGGACGTCTCTGGTGTGGACTCCCCGAGGCAGTTTTATCTCAATCTCTACAAATTCAGTGGTGTAGTCATTGATGGCGCCTATCTTGATCTTGTTGGTTCTTGCAGCTGCTTCGATAGAGGTAATGAGGTTCTCGGTGGTGACACCATAGGGCAGCTCCCTCACAACGATACGTTTGGGATCGGAAGAGTCAAGCCGGGCCCGGCTGAGTATCTTGCCGTTACCCTCGTTGTAGTTGGATACGTCGATAATGCCGCCTGAAGGGACGTCGGGGAAAAGTTCGAATTCCTCACCCTTGAGATGAGCTTGTTCGGCTTCCAATACCTCCACGAAATTATGCGGCAGCATACGGGTTGACATGCCGACTGCGATGCCTTCGGCTCCCAGAATGAGAGGCAGGGGAATTTTTGCCGGCAGGGTGATGGGTTCTTTCCGCCTGCCGTCATAGGAATCGGTGAAATCGGTGATATCCGGCCGGAACAGCACTTCCCCGGCCATGGGCAAAAGACGGCATTCGATGTACCGGGCCGCCGATGCCGGATCACCGGTGAGGGTGTTACCGAAGTTCCCCTGTTTGTCGATAAATAATTCTTTGTTGGCCAGATTCACCAGGGCTTCATAAATTGACGCATCACCGTGGGGGTGATATTGCATGGCATGTCCCACGATATTGGCCACCTTGTGGAATTTGCCGTCATCCACATCGTGGAGGGACTGAAGAATACGCCTCTGTACCGGCTTGAGACCATCGTCAAGGTGGGGAATGGCCCGCTCTTTGATGACGTATGAGGCGTATTCCAGAAAGTTTTCGTTAAAAATTTTATTGATATAGGCCATCTAGATCAGGTTATCCATAATGTATTCCCGCCTCTGAGGCGTGTTCTTGCCCATAAAGAACGCCAGGGTTTCAGGAACGGTTTTCATGGAATCGATTCCTACCGGAACAATGCGCATGTCCTCCCCGATAAACTGCCCGAATTCTTTGGGATTAATCTCTCCCAGGCCCTTGAAGCGGGTGACTTCCGGTCCCCTGATGGCTTTCAAGGCTTCGTCCCGCTCTCTCCCGGTATAGCAGTACCGGGTCTCCTTCTTGTTGCGTACCCGGAACAACGGCGTTTCCAGGATATGGATATGCCCGCCGATCACCAACTCCTCAAAATAATTCAGGAAGAATGTCAGTATGAGGTTGCGAATATGGAACCCGTCTGTATCGGCATCGGTGGCCAGAACGATACGTTCGTAGCGCAGGTTTTCGATGTCGTTTTCTATCCCCAGAGCCATCATCAGGTTGAACAGCTCCTCGTTCTTATAGATGGCCGCCTTTCCCTTGCCGTAACTGTTCCAGGGTTTTCCCCGGAGGGAATAAATGGCCTGAGTGTATACGTCCCGGCAACTCACCATGGATCCGGTCGCCGACTGACCCTCGGTGATGAATATGGTGGATTCCTCCCCCCTTTTATCACCCCGGTGAAACTTGCAGTCCTTGAGTTTGGGGATGTTCAGGGAGATTTTCTTGGCGGCGGCCTTGGCTTCCTTCTTCACCGCCGCCAGCTCTTTCCGGAGCTTTTCATTGTTGACAATCTTGTTCTCAAGGATTCCGGCGGACTCGGGATTCTTGTGGAGATAATCCACGACCGCCGCC